>JBNKYV010000167.1:0-19167 GCA_050301075.1 Gammaproteobacteria bacterium | reverse complement strand
TTATAAGGTTAAAGATATGCCTATACAAAAAAATTATAACTAAGGGAAAAGTGCCGGTAAAAATCTACACAGATGAAGTGGAGTCGGGTGCTATGCAGCAACTCTATAATATTGCGCAGCTTCCTTTTATTCATAGCCATGTGGCAGCAATGCCAGATGTGCATATGGGGAAGGGGGCCACCATTGGTTCTGTTATTCCAACTAAAGGCGCGATTATTCCTGCGGCGGTTGGGGTGGATATTGGTTGTGGTATGAATGCTGTGCGTTTGTCTATAAAAGCACATGAACTACCGGATAACTTGCGTGCCATACGTTTGGCGATTGAAGAGGCAATTCCTGTTGGCTTCGATATGCACAAAACGGATCGTGCGCAACGTTCCACTATTAGTGCTTTATCGGTTGGGTTGGATCGTCTGCTTGATAAACATAAGAAGATTCAAAAGATGCAGAAGCACCCTTATCAAACTTTGGTACGACAGATAGGCACGTTAGGTGGTGGTAATCACTTTATCGAACTCTGTCTGGATGAAAGTGATGATGTGTGGGTGATGTTGCATTCGGGTAGTCGTGGTATCGGTAATGCTATTGGTCAGTATTTTATTGGTTTGGCAAAAAAGGATATGCAGCAGCATATTGTTAATTTGCCTGATAAAGACTTGGCTTACTTTAGTGAAGGTGCGCAACACTTTGATGATTACGTTGAAGCGGTTGAATGGGCGCAAGATTACGCAATGGCGAATCGTCGTGAAATGATGCGCCTGATTCTTGAGGCGCTGCGTAAAAAGCTGCGTAAGTTTGGTGTTACAAAAGAGGCGATCAACTGTCATCACAATTACGTGTCGCAAGAGATTCATTTTGGTGAAAAAGTGTTTGTGACGCGCAAAGGTGCGATTCGTGCTGGCGAAGGTGAGTTAGGAATTATCCCAGGTAGCATGGGGGCCAAGTCGTTTATTGTGAAAGGCAAAGGGAATCCCGAATCGTTTTGTTCATGCTCCCATGGCGCAGGCAGAAGGATGAGTCGCAGTGCGGCCAAACGTCAGTTTGCGGCTCAGGACCTGGAGTCTCAAACTGAAGGTGTTGAGTGCCGTAAAGATAAAGGTGTGGTGGATGAAATCCCTGCTGCTTATAAAGATATCGATACCGTGATGGCGTACCAAAGTGATTTGATTGAAGTGGTGCACACATTAAAACAAGTGGTGTGTGTGAAGGGGTAGTTTAAGTGAAGGAGTTAAAAGTGAAACGTAGAAACCCTGTGGCGTGTTCACCTTTATTACGCAAAGGTGGGGCGCATGTTAAATCTAAAAGTGGTCAGCGTATTCGTGCCAGGCTTTCAACCCATTCTGCGGTTGATGAGTGGCTGGATGAGCTAGAGAGTAGAAAAGAGGAGAAAAAAAACGGGGAGCAGATGCTCCCCGATTTGTTTTTGCTGTTGTTTCGTGAATCAGTCCAGATGCGAAACAATATCGTTTAATTTACGTCTGCCAGTGGGTTCTGGCTGCTCTGCCGGATAACCAAGGCTGAGCATGGCAACGGGCGTGAGCTTAGCTTCACAACCAACAACCTCTCTGACTTTCTCATCATTAAAATAGCCCACCCAAGTGGATGTCATGCCTGCGGCAACAACGGCTAGTTGGGCATAGGCTGCAGCGATGGTTGTGTCTTGTAGCGCGTAGAGGTCGCGGCCACGATCACCAAATTGCTCTGCAGATCGCTCTTTATCAGCGCAAAAAACCAGGCAAACAGGTGCTTCAGCAATAAACTGCTGGCCATCGGCTGCTTCTGCCAAGGCATTACGCTTTTCCCGGTTAGTAACGACGAGAATTTTATAGGCCTGAAGGTCACCGGCTGAGGGTGCACTGCATGCGGTTTCCAGAATGGCGTGGAGTTTTTCATTCTCTACCGGCATATCTGCCTGGTAGTTACGAATGGAGTGGCGATGACGAACGGTTTCAAAAAAATCCCACATACTGAATTCCTTTACGTTGTTAGGGTATCAGGAGGCTGGTGCTGTTTCGGTGAGCTCAGCAATCGCCTCGTGTTCAGGATAGTTTAACTTAAGTACTTCCAGTGCGCTGGCGGCCAAATCATCTATTTCCAGTGCTTGGTACGCTTTGATCATTACAATGAGCGCATCAGGGATAGCGGGCGTTTGCGGGTAGGTCTCCAGCACAAATTTGGCGCGGTTGGCCGCCGAAAGGTAAGCGCCACGACGCATGTAGTAATCCGCTGAATGTACTTCGTAGGCAGCCAGGTGGTTGCGCAGGGCGACCATGCGCTGTTTTGCATCGTTGGTGTATTTGCTATTCGGAAAACGTTTGGCAAGCTCTTCAAAGTAGTCGAAGGCTTGTTTGTATGTCTCCGGTTGGCGCTTGGTGGAATCCAGTTCCAACCACAAATCCAGGCTGGAGATACCTCGCTCCATGCTGATCAGGCCGCGCAGGTAGTAGGCGTAATCCACATCTTCGGAGTGAGGGTAAAGCTTGATATAACGATCTGCCGCTGCGATGGCGGAGTCAGGCTCATCATATTTGAAGTACGCGTAGGCAACTTCAAGCTGCGCCTGCTGCGTGTATGGGCTGAATGGGTGATAGACCTCAAGATCTTCAAAGTATTTGACCGCGTTTTCAAAGTCGCCAAGCTCAAGAGACTCTTTCGCCTCCTGATAAAACTTTTGCGCCGGCCATTTATTTAGCGGCAGTTCTGTTGATGCACAGCCGCCCAAGGCGAGTATGGTAAGGCCAATGAATGCGTAGCGGATTGATTTTTTTGAAAACATCGTGATCTTTTAGAGCTCTATAAATCAGGTGCGTAGACTATCACAGGCGCGGTTTGTATGCCGCACTATTGCCTTTGATCTGCTGTGCCGCGAATAGTTTCCTGGATCTGTTTAAACTGACGGACCCAGGCGTCTTGGATGGGCAGCAGCGATTCGAGTCGATTAATGCTCTCGTGGGCCTCTCTTTGGCTGGGAAAAGTGTCGTAGAAGAGGGTGTACCACTTATCGCCCAGGTGGTTGCTCTGGAAAATATGGGCCTTGCTCTGTAGGCGGTATTTTTCTACAAAGGCGTGGAGATTTTCGAGATTACGGTTGCCGAGCAGTTGTATAGTGAAGTGTTCTGGGTTTTGCGATTCAATCCAGCGCGTGCCGAGCGTAACTTCAGATGAGCCGATGAGGGTGGTGTGCGCCCCGCTAATGACGTCAAATGCTTGTTTAGCTGCGGGGGTGTTTGGGTAGCTCTTTTTAAGGTAGTTGGTTCGTTCCAGAGCTTTTTGCGTGTCTCCCTTGGCAATGAGTGCTTTTATTTGCTCCAGCTCCAGCTCAGCAAGGCGATTGAGTATCTCCTCCTGCTGTTTGATTGCTTCCTGATGATATTGGCTCTTTGGAAAGCGGCGGGCGATTTGGTCAAATTCCGAGAAAGCTGCGCGCAGGTGCTCTGTTTCCCGTTGTGAATCAATGCTAACCATCTTGTTTTGTGCCAGAGCTACCAGGTAGTGGGCATAATCCAGGCTGCTGTGTTTGGGGGCCTGCCGTTTAAATTTTTGTGCGGCGTCTATTGCTTGTGGATAGGCTTTTACCTGGTAATAGGCATAAGCTGATTCCAGTAATAGCAATTCCCGATACGGATTTTTCGGGAAGTTACCATTCAATTCATTTATATATTTTAATGCTTGGGCATGCATGCCTTTGCTCTGCGCATCGCGAACAAGCTGGTAATAGATACTTTCGGTGAGGGCGGAGTTTTTTGATTGGGGTTGTTTAACTGTGGCACAACCGCTTGCCAATAACGTGATGACGATTAACGGGGCTAAGAGTCTATGCATGTTTTCCGTTGAGTTGTACTACTTGGCGTTATGAATTGTGGTTTGCACGCTTTTATAACTGCGCACCCAAGGGTGTTCTACATTGAGTTGCTGGCTTAAGGCGAGTGACGCCTGTTGTGCTTCTTCCTTGGTGGCATAAGAGCCGTAGAGTAGTGAATACCAATCCTTGTTGCCGCGTTTACTCTTGAAATAAGCTACTTTGCCAAACAGGCGGTTTTGGGCGATGTATTTGATCAAGGCGGGTTCACTGCTGGCACCAGTGATTTGAACAGAATAGCTATCTGGTTCTTGTTCCAGCAACCAGGATTCACGGCGAATGTTGCCGCTTAAGTTTGCATAGGCAGGGTTTGCTGCCAGAAAAGCCTCTCGTGATGGTGCCGAGGATTTGGATTCGTATCCCGATGCAGGGGTACGTGGTTTTGACAGACTTAACTGTTTGCTGGTTTTTATTTCTGATTGCAGTGCCCCGACCTGTTTCAAGCGTGGCTTGGTATCCAGTATGGCGCTGGGTAGACGTGCACCTATCTCCATGGCTTTATGTTTATCTTGATAGACGCCGTATATCAGGGAGTAGCGAGCGCCATCTGCATATTCCGTTTTAATAATTGTTGCCTTGTCTGTTAGCTGGTACTGAATAGCCGTCTTCAGCGCGGTGTCGTAATCGGTGTGGCTGATCAGTTCTAGCGTGTAATGATCTTCAGGTTGCGCAAGCAGCCATTCATTAGAGCGTTTGCTTTCAGCTTGAATGCGTTCTTTTCGCGTTGCAGAGTGTGCGGACTCTTCTACCTCAACCCGGTGTTGGATAACCTTATCCAGCAAATCACGGGTTTTTGCCTGCGCGTCTGCTTGATACTGGTTTTGCGGAAATTTGTTGAGCAGTTCTCCAAAGTAGGAGAGTGCATTCTGAGAACTGGTGCGAACACGTTGTTGATTATCACCATCGCTAATTAGTTTGATGGTTTTGTCATACTGATTTAGCCCAGCCAGGTAATAGGCGTAGGGTAGATGGGCGTGCTTATCGTGTTCTTTGATAAAGCGTTGCAGGGTCTTGTCAGCCATTTCAGTGTCGCCCAGTTTGTAATGAGCGTAGGCGCTCTCCAGCTGAACCTGAGAGATGTAGTCGCTATGAGGGAAGTCTTTCGCTAATGTGTTATATAAGTCTAAAGCGGCTTGATAATTACCAGCGCTTAACTCGACTTTGCCGTTCTCATAAAGGTTATATTCGATAACTGACTTGTCTACCTTTGCGGCAGCAGCAATCGATTGACATCCCGAGCCAATAAACAGCATCGTGACTGCAAATACAATCTGTTTCCCTGTTGGCATCCCCAAAACCACCGGTCGTATGATTTTTTCTGATTTCTTATATCCTTAGGCAGATGCGCTAACCACTACCGTAGCCAGCAAATCTGAGCCGCTAGTATGCCACTAACCAGCCCAGCTGTGGGTAAAATCTGCTAGCATTGGCATATAACCTCTTTTTCTTCTGAGTAACCAAATTTTCCTGATATTGCATGCCATCCTCTGAAAAACTATCCGCCGTGATCCCGGCAGAATTATTTGGCCAACGCCTGGATCAGGCCTTGGCACAGTTGTTTCCCGATTACTCCCGTGCGCGTCTGCAGCAATGGATTAAAGAGGGTTTAGTCACCGTCGATGGTGAAAAACGCAAGCCTAAAGAAAAGGTCATGGGTGGGGAGATGGTGGAGGTGATTGCCACCACTGAAGAGGAGGTCAGCTGGGTTGCCCAAGAGATTCCTCTCGATATTATCTATGAAGATCAAGATATTATCATCATCAATAAGCCCGCTGGCATGGTTGTGCATCCGGCGGCTGGCAATCCCGATGGTACGTTGGTCAATGCGTTGCTTAACTATGCGCCAGAATTGGTAGAGGTGCCCCGAGCCGGTATTATCCACCGGCTGGATAAAGAGACCAGCGGCCTGCTGGCGGTGGCGCGGAACCTCAAGGCGCAAAAGCATCTGGTAGAGATCCTCCAGGAACGCACCATGAAGCGTCAGTATCAGGCGGTTGCCTGGGGAGTAATGACCGGTGGTGGTAAGGTGGATGCGCCCATTAATCGTCATCCTGTCGATCGTAAGCGCATGACCGTGCGTGATGATGGCAAACATGCCGTGACGCACTACCGCGTAATCGAGCGCTTTCGTGCCCACACCCACATCCGTGTTGATTTGGAAACCGGACGTACCCACCAAATTCGTGTTCATATGGCTCATATTCACTACCCCCTGGTGGGTGACCCTGTGTATGGGCAGCGCCGCCTGCGTATCCCGCCAGAGAGTAGCGAGGTGATGCAAAATACCCTGCGTAGCTTTCGTCGCCAGGCGCTGCACGCGGCACGGCTTGGGTTAACGCACCCGACAACCGGCGAAGAGATGGAGTGGGAAGCGGAGCTGCCAGAAGATATGCAGAACCTGATTCAGGTACTCAGAGACGATGCCCGCGAGCACAGTTAATCGTGGCCCCGGCTGGATCATTCCTGACTGGCCGGCACCGACTTGGGTAAAAGCTGGCACCAGCACACGTCAGGGCGGGGTGAGTCCCGCGCCTTATCACTCACTGAATCTTGGAGATCATGTGGGCGACGATGCGGGCAACGTACGCCAGAATCGCCAACATCTAGCCCAGTGGCAGCATTTTCCTAACGAACCTGCCTGGTTGAACCAGGTGCATGGTATTGATGTGGTCAATGCAGTGGGTGTTCATCATCTCGTTGATGCAGATGCCAGCTTTAGTCACGAGCGTGGTGTGGTCTGCTGCGCCATGACTGCTGACTGCCTACCGGTGCTGTTTTGTGATGAGCAGGGTAGTGTGGTGGCTGCAGCGCACGCGGGTTGGCGCGGCCTGGTGGACGGTGTACTGGAAGCGACCATTATGGCGATGGGTGTTTCGGCATCGCATCTTATGGCGTGGATGGGGCCGGCCATTGGTCTGGATGCCTTTGAGGTGGGGGATGAAGTGCGCCAGCAATTTATCGATCACCAACCCTCAGCTGAGCAGGCTTTTAAACCTTCACCCGCGGGCAGATGGCTGGCAGATATCTATTTGCTGGCCCGACTAAGGCTGGAGGCGGCAGGAATCAGTAAGGTCTATGGTGGCCACTGGTGCACCTACAGCGATGAAAAGCGTTTTTTCTCTTACCGGCGTGATGGTGTAACCGGTCGTATGGCGTCGTTTATCTGGATCGAGTGAATTTTTAGAGGGGATGATGGAGAACCTATTTCGAGTGCTGAGTAGGCTCTGCATACCATTGTTGTTGCTCGCCAGTCTGAATGTTGTAGTAGCGCAAACGACCGATGATGAGCGTTATCTCAATTTAGTGTTGCTCGATTCGCCCAGTGCGGGTGGTGTAAAACTCGGTGCGCGGCAGGTAAATGATTCGCGCGACTTTGATGTGGCTGTGCTGGATGTGATCGCAGAAAAGCTGCATAACAATTACCGTAATGAAGGGTTTGATGACGATGCCCTGTCGTGGTTGGCAAAGACCCTGGGTAACTCCGGTAATGCCAGATACCGCAGCCTGCTAACGCAGGTATCAAGCAAGGCGCCGAGTAAGAAGCTGAGAAAGTACGCAAGCTCAGCGCTCACTCATTTGAGAAGTGGCGATGCGCAGCGGTATGAATTATCTGCTTCAACTCTGTCTGTCGCACGTGAGTGGTTGGCTCAGAAGCGTGAGGCAAACCCCGATAAACCCCTGCAACGCGAAGCGTTTAGCGCTATTGTCGATAACGCTTCGTTGGTGGATGTACTGACCAGCATGGGGTATCCCGAGGCTGCGTCCAGTGATCTGGTGATTAGGGATCTGCCGCGCATCGGCAAACGCAAAATGCAGCAGTTGTTGCTGAAATATAAAGATGTTGGGTTGGTCAGGCTTACCAAGCCTAAAGCCAACTGGCAGGTGCTAGACAAGATGCTCTATCCTGTAGTCGATGGCAAGTTTCCTGTTACGCCAATTGATTACAAAAATCTTACCTTAATGAGTTTACTGGATGAGTTGTGGACATGGGATGTTTATGTCATCAAAGCGGCTTACCGACCGTTGTTGGAGAAAAAACTGAACAACGACGAGTTGGATCTGATTGCACATCGGCTGTGGTTGGGCATGTCAGAGGAAGATCCGTTTGTTGAAGATGGGTTGGCTTATCTAGGCAAGTTGATTGCCGCATCCAAGAATCCGCGTTATGCACTTATTATGCGAGAAGTAGCAGACAACGCCGTGGGGTCAAAACTGCGTAAATATGGCGGCAAGGCAGCGCGGGTGTCAGAGAAACTAAACAAGAAACGCAATGTTGAGCAGTTGCAACCGCTCAGGGCATTAAGGCCGGATGAGATCCGCGAGACGACAGTCGATAAGCTAAAAGGCCTTTTAAAGCTTTAGCCTACCGACTTATCTATAATGCGTAAGAATTAACGAATTTAGGAGTTGACCATGAACCACTGGTACATGCTTTCTGTTGTCGGTAAGGATCGCTCTGGTATCGTTTCGCACGTTACACAGGCTCTTTATGATGGTGGCTGTGATTTGGGTGAGACATCCATGATCCGCCTTGGTGACAGTTTCACCATTATGATGATGGTGCGCCATGACGGTAATACTAAATCATTGGAGAAGATGCTCTCTACCGTCGCCGAGTCTATGGGTTTGCGTGTTCATGTGGATAAGACGGATGCGCATCTGCACCGCCATGTAGAGCCGGATGTTCATATCATCGTTCACGGTGCTGATCGCCCCGGTATTGTTGCGCATGTGACAGGCGCACTGGCAGAAGCAGGGTTGAGTATTGTGAATCTCGATTCGGATGTCGGTGGTTCGGAAGATAAGCCTATCTACATCATGCATATCGATGGCGTGGCAAAGGAAGGTATTCCTGCACTGGAGTCTGCGTTGGATATTGTTGTGAAAGAGGGCATAGAGGCCCACTTAACGCCTATTGAAACGATGTTTGGATAAAGACAATGGCTGTACTTGAAATTATCTGTTATCCAGACGAACGTCTTAAGCAGGAGAGCCAGCCTGTAGAGGTGTTTGATGATGCGCTACAAGCGTTTGTGAATGATTTGGAAGAGACCATGCGTGCCGGGCCAGGCGGTGTGGGGATTGCTGCGCCACAGGTTGGTGTTTTTAAGCGTATTGCGCTGGTGGATGTTTCCAGCAAACCCAAGATTGATCATAACGGTTTCTTGGTGCTGATTAACCCTGAAATTATCGATTACCAAGGTTTTAAAAAAGGGCGTGAAGGGTGTATGTCAGTGCCTGATTACACGGGTAACGTGATGCGAGCGGACAAGATTACGCTTGAGTACTTTGATATCCAGGGAAATAAACATCAAATTGAGAGCAATGGCTTTGAGGCGCGCGCCATTCAACATGAGATGGATCACCTGGATGGTTTGCTGTTTCTGGATCGTTTAGTGAGTCGTCGTAACGATCTTTTCCGCCGCAAGGTGTATCAATAGTTAAGCCTGTTGCTGCTGCGACGAAGGCGAAAGAAAATCGTTCAGGTAGCGGCGTAGCATGTCTGAGTTAATAGGTTTGTTCAGATAGACTGAAACACCAAAGTCACGATAGTTGGTTTCGTCTAAGTCTTGATTGTATCCACTAAAAAGAATGATAGGTTTTTTAGGGGATATCTTTCTGCAGGCGGCGACCAGCTCTGTTCCCAGCATGTAAGGCATGGTTTGATCTGTAATCATGATATCGAATCGATGATGTTCCGTTTCAAATGCCTTTAAAGCTTCGCGCGGGTCATCAAATGTGGTGACCTGAAATCCCCACTCTTCGAGCAACTCTTTCATAAATACCGTGATGATTTGTTCATCATCGACGACCAGAATATGTCCTGTGTGTTGTAATGGTTCTTCTTTATCCATTATCTTTTCCGGTGAGCTATGTGTTGAGTTTGATGTATCGCTTAACGGGAACAGCAGTTTTACAGATGTACCTCGATTGGGTGTTGAGTCAATTGTAATATGTCCACCGTTACTGTGGGTAATTCCATGGACCATCGAGAGTCCGAGCCCAGATCCTCCACCTACCTCTTTGGTTGAGAAGAATGGGTCAAATACATGTTCAAGATGCTCAGGATTGATGCCACAGCCGTTGTCACTTACTTCTATGACAACATATTCACCTTGAAAGTTTTCATGACAAGAGTGGCATTCTCCCTCCAGTTGTTTGCACATCATACTGATATCAATCACACCTTTACTGTCGAATGCGTCTTTGGCGTTGATTACCAGATTCATGATCATCTGACGTAGATGAGTGGGATCCAGGGAGATCGTTAAATCTTCGTCGGCGAAGTTTTTGTTTATCGTGATGGAAGAGGGGATGGCTGCACGCAGCATCGATACAGCCTCTTTGATAATCGGTCGAGGTTTGATTGGGCGTCGTGTTTGCGAGTCACCACGGCTAAATGTCACCATTTGTCGTACTAGGTCGCTGGCCCTTTCAGATGATTTTTGAATCGAACTTAGATAGCGCTCCATTTTTTTATCGTTACCATTGTTGGTATGTATCGCTAATTCAGTAAAACCCTTGATGCTGGTTAAAATATTATTGAAATCGTGTGCAATACCGCCAGCAAGATGGCCAATTGTTTCCATTTTTGAGGCACTGGCCAGCTGCATATGCATGTGCCGTTGCGTCTGTTCAGAGTGTATCTGTTTCCGGATGTCGCGCAGGCTGGTAACGGCAATCCATTTGCCATCTGCATCATAAGCATTTACAGCGATTTCAACATCGATCTCTTCACCCGCTTTGCTCAATACGAGCAGTGTACGGTTAGGCTTTAATTGCTTGGTTTTATTGTTCGTCATCGCTTCGCGGGACAATCTATGCTGTTCTCTGTAACGTTCTGGTATCAGCATTTCAACGCTCATACCTAAAAGCTCGTCAGCGTCGTAGCCAAGCAGTTCAAAACTTTGTGGGTTCGCGGATATGATGGTGCCATCTTCATCTGTGCCAATGACGGCCAAGGGAATGGAGGTGAGCAATGCATGGAGCTCATTTTTTGTTTGGGTCAGTGATTGATTCATCTCGGTGAGTGCGTGTGTGCGCTCAGCAACGCACTCTTCAAGGGTATTGTTTCTTCTTGTCAGGCGTTTGTTGTTTTGTTGAACAAACAGTGATGCTGATATGAGCAACACAAGGGTAACGAAAATTGCGCCGGTAAATGCCAGAAGCGCGAAACTTGAGGTGTGGGCGCCCTGCTGCGTAGGTGAAATATTCAGATTGCTAGAGTTTTGAGTGAGAACAATGAACGCGGCGACGCCTATCAGGGTCGTTAGGGAGCAGATGAGTACTGGCACAGCCAGTTGGCTGGCAATCGACTCCTGCTCACCCGAAGAACACTGTTTCATATGCCGTTAGCTCCGCACAATATATAAGGTCTTATGTTGTGCCCTTCAGCGGCAAGTCGAAAGCGCAGAGTAGTAGGGCGAAAGTATATAACTCCCGCGTTCTGCTCCTTTCATTGCTGATGTACCCCCGGGAAGTACATCGTCACATCTGGAGTTTTCATTAGAACTTTATTTATTACGGGTTAAGTTCTGCTCGATCTGTGGCCAAACCGTGTCTAGTAATAAGGGCTGTGCGGCGGCAGTAGGGTGCAAATCATCCGATTGAAAGTGGTGGCGGTCGTCTTGCAGATTGGCAAAGAAAAAGGGGATTAGCGGTACAGTGAGCTGAGTTGCGATATCCGTGTAAGCGCGTTCAAACATGGAGGTGTAAGCAACGCCATAGTTTGGTGGTAGCTTCATACCGATGAGTATGGTGTCTGTCTGTGCTTGTTGCGCAGAGGTGATGATGGATGAGAGATTCTCTTTCATAGCCTTGATAGAAAGCCCTCTGAGGCCATCATTGGCGCCTAGTTCGATTATTACCAGTGAAGGATTATGTGCTGCCAACAGCTTGTCTGCACGGCTGGCGCCACCCGCAGTGGTTTCGCCAGATATGCTGGCATTAACAACACGATACGCATGGCCTTTTTCTTCAAGCCGTTTTTGCAGCAAAGCGACCCAACCTTGTTCCTCATTTATGCCATATGCAGCACTCAGGCTGTCGCCTAGAACCAATATGGTTTTTTCATGAGCGTTGGGCTGCGCATGCGCTATTGCGCTAACAAACAGAATACAAATGAAAAAAAGTTGTCTCATTGAGGTCGCTACAAAATTCTGAATTAATACCGTAGACATTAATATGAGTTTATTTGCAGTATAGCGAATTACATAAACGTATTTATATTGGGATGAGATGAATACCCCCTATCTACTGAAAGTCGAGGGCTTGGGTAAGCAGGTGGTCAGTTCTGAAGGTGAGCTGGACTTGCTGAGTGATATTAATATAGAGATTGCCGCGGCTGAGACAGTAGCGGTTATCGGCGCTTCAGGGGCGGGTAAATCAACGTTGCTGGGCCTGATGGCCGGGTTGGATACACCGACACAGGGGCAGGTCTATCTGGACGGAGTCTCTCTGTTTGATCTGGATGAGGACGGTCGCGCCCAACTGCGTGCTGAAAAAGTCGGGTTTGTTTTTCAAGCTTTTCAATTGCTGCCTAATCTCACGGCTTTAGAAAATGTCATGTTGCCACTGGAGCTGGCCGGGCAGCGCGATGCTGCCAGTAATGCCAGGCAGGTGCTGGAGCGTGTTGGACTGGCGCACCGTACGAAACACTATCCCAAGCAGCTTTCAGGTGGTGAGCAGCAGCGCGTTGCGATTGCGCGTGCATTCGCACCTCACCCCAGGGTTTTGTTTGCTGATGAGCCGACAGGGAATCTGGATCGCAAAACCGGCGGCAAGATTATCGATCTGTTGTTTGAACTGAATCAGGAGCAACACACAACACTGGTGTTGGTAACGCATGATCCCAATCTGGCGAGTCGTTGTCAGCGCCAGCTGGAGCTGGAAGAGGGGCGTATCAAAACCTCACAAGGTGTTCAGTAGTGAAAGGTATCCGCCTTGGTTTAAACCAGCTCAAACAGGACTGGCGTGCAGGTGAGTTGACCGTATTAGCGCTTGCGCTGGTGATTGCGGTTGCCAGCTTAACCTCGGTCAGCTTTTTCACCAGTCGGATTCATTCTGCTCTAGAGAGTCAGGCGAGTGCGTTACTAGGAGGGGATTTATTGCTCTCCTCACGCGATCCTATCAGTGAAGAGCGTTTACAGCAGCTGCGCGGTTTGGATCTTGAAGTGGCCAATACCATTTCATTTCCCACCATGGCGATTGCCAATGACAATAGCCAATTGGTCTCGTTAAAGGCGGTGAGTACTAACTACCCGTTGCGCGGCAATCATCGCATCTCTTATGAATTGTTTGCGGCAGATCAAGTGGTGGAAGGTGGTCCAGCGGTTGGTACCGTGTGGGTCGGCAGTCGCATGTTAACCGCATTGGGTATTCGCGTCGGTGAAACGCTTTATATAGGCAATCGTCAATTAAAAGTAGCCGCTGTTCTCACCAGTGAGCCAGATCAATCGGGCGGCATGTTGTTTAGTTTGGCACCGCGTCTGTTGATGACCATTGAAGACTTAGAGTCCACCGGCTTGCTGGGGCCCAATAGTCGTATCCGTTATAACCTTTTGCTGACGGGGGAAGACGACGTTATTCAGCAATTACGCAAAGAGTGGAAAGATTCGCTGGATAACGATGAGCGTTTACGTTCTGTAAAAGATGCCCGCCCTGAAATTCGTACAGCACTGGCGCGTGGTGAGAGTTTTTTAAATTTAGCTGCATTGGTTAGCGTGTTACTCGCAGCTGCGGCTGTTGCCATGGCAACACAGCGTTACGTGAAACGGCACATGGATGGTTGTGCAATTATGCGGTGCATTGGTGCGCCGCAGGCACTGATTACACACATCTACCTGACAAAAATGATGCTATTGGGGTTGATCGCCAGTGCGCTGGGTATAACGCTAGGTTATGCGGCACAGTGGGGGTTGGTAGCACTGCTTGGTCCGCTCTTGGGGATTGATTTGCCTGTAGCTGGTATATGGCCAGTGCTACTTGGTTTTTTTACCGGAATGATCGCCTTGGTGGGGTTTGCGATTCCACCCATCATGAGCCTCAAGGATGTACCTATGTTACGGGTGTTGCGACGCGATTTTGGTGGTATCAAGGTAAACGTAGTAAGCGCCTATGGTGCGGGCATACTGGCATTTATCGCGCTAGTGTTATTGCAGGCACAGGATATAAAGCTGGCGAGTGCCATTGTTCTGGGGTTGGCGTTGCTTCTGGCCGCGTTAGGTGTGGTCGCATTTGTGCTGTTACTGTTGTTGAAGCCTATTGAACAGCGTAGCGGGCGCGCCTGGCATTTGGGTTTGGTGAATATCTCGCGGCGTAAACGCAGCAGTCTGATACAAATGACCGGTTTTAGTATTGGTTTAATGGCTTTGTTACTGCTTGCCGTTGTTAGGACCGATTTGCTGGATGAGTGGGATGGGCGCTTGCCGATAGATACCCCCAATCGTTTTCTCATCAATATTCAGACAGATCAGATTCCGGCAATCGAATCATTTTTTGCGCAAGAATCGCTTAATACACCGCAGCTCTATCCCATGGTGCGTGCACGCCTGACTGAGATAAACGAAGTAGGGGTTATTCCTGAAATGTTTACGACAGATCGAGGCAAGTATCTGGCGCGCAGAGACTTTAATCTTTCATGGTCAGAAGCACTGCCCGACGACAATGAAGTTGTGACCGGGCGCTGGTGGAGTCAGGATGATTTGAGCGATGCCACTAAGTTAAATCAGATCTCATTAGAGCAGGGGTTTGCGGAAGAACTGGGTTTAAAAGTCGGCGATACCATGACATTTAAAATCGCCGAGCAAAACATCATTGTGACTATTACCAATATCCGTAGTCTGCGTTGGGATACTTTTCGGGCAAACTTTTTTGTTATGGTGCCGCCAGGGTTACTGGAAGATACTGCTGCAACCTATATCAGTGCACTTTATCTGCCTACCGAGCAGCATCAGGTGTTGAACCGTTTGGTGCAATCGTTTCCCAATGTCACTGTGCTGGATGTGGAAAGCATCATTACTCAGGTGCGGGGGATTATTGAGCGTGTTACCAGCGCGATTGAGTATGTTTTTCTGTTTACTATCGCGGCAGGTTTAATGGTGATGTACGCAGCCATCTATTCAACACGTGATGAACGTGTTCATGAGGCAGCTATCATGCGCACGTTAGGCGCAAGGCGTAGCCAGTTGCTGAGTGGTATTGTGATGGAATATACCGGGCTTGGCTTGTTGTCAGGTTTGGTAGCTTCGATGACCGCTGGTGCCGTTGGCGTTGTTGTTGCGCAACGGGTGTTTGATCTGACCTATGTGCCAGGGCCAGAGTTATGGCTGAGTGGTATGCTGATCGGCGCAGTAGGTGTGGGGGCGGCGGGCACCTTGGGTACCCGCTTTGTTGTGAATCAATCGCCCTTGAAGACGATGCGCTCTATTTAAAATTACGCAGTCGCAGTTGCAGTTGCAGTCGCAGTTGCCAATACAAACTCATGCGGAATGACCAGGCCATTCTCGGTTTGGAAATCGTGCGCAAAACGGGCGATCTCATTGCGAATATTGTCTCTTTCGCTTTCTGGTAAGGCATCGAATTGCTGTTTCATAATCTCTGACTTTTCATTCATGTCCCAGTATTCATCAAACGATAGAAACTGATAATTGAAGTGATGTGTTTCGATATTGATATCGGAAAAGCCCGCATCCGTAAGTAGGTTGGTGAGCAGCTCTTTATCGCTGAGTGATGTTGCAATCTCAAGTGGCGGCAGGTTGTCATCTGCAACCTTGCCTTTGAATACCTGGTAGCTCCAATTCAGAGTAGTAAAACTTTCCGGATGACTCCAAACCGCCATTGAAAACTGCCCGCCAGGTTTAAGTACGCGCTGAATCTCTTCAACCCCTTTTTTGGGATCTTGAAACAGCATGACGCCAAAACGACAAACCGCTTTATCAAAGCTGTTGTCTGGAAACTCCAGGTTCTCCGCGGGCATGGCAACAAATTTCAAATTTTCCAATTTTGCTTTATTCGCTTTATTTTGTGCGGCTTTTACCATGCCGGCGGCAGCGTCACTGCCAGTGACCATGCAATGGGGAAAACGCTGGGCGATTGTTAGAGCCGGTTCTCCTGTGCCGGAGGCGACATCCAGTATCTGCTCTCCGGGCGCGAAATTCATTGAGTTGATGAGTGCATCACCCACTGGTGCAATATGAGGTAGAAAGTGGTCGAATTTCTCTGCAATAGAATCCCAGTCAGGTTGTTGTTGTGTCATGGCTGCTCCCCTTGGCCAGTTTGCGTGATGAAAGATGTTATAACAATTTTTGCAGGCTTGTGTCGCAACTATGTTGTTGTTATGTTTTGGTCCTTGTAATGAGGAGGGTGGTATGCGCCGACTGATAATCGTTTTGGGTGTTTTGTTTTCGCTGTTTGCGCAGGGGGCTGCGCACGCAGGAAAGGAGATCACCATTTCTACCTCGCTAGGTACGCAGATGAATGCCTATATTGCGGGTTCGGATGAAGCGGACAAGGCGGTACTACTGCTCCATGATCGTTGGGGACTAAACGATCACATGCGCCAATTGGCAGATCGCTTTGCTAATCGTGGCTACCAGGCATTGGCGATAGATGTGTTTGATGGCAGAGCCTCTAATGACTATGAATTTG
This sequence comes from Gammaproteobacteria bacterium, assembly GCA_050301075.1. Lineage (GTDB taxonomy): Bacteria > Pseudomonadota > Gammaproteobacteria > Tenderiales > Tenderiaceae > JBNKYV01. The sequence continues at coordinate 2,660 of JBNKYV010000167.1, read as the reverse complement.
CGACAGAGATCATGAACTCGGTTGATCCCGAGTGGATCAAGGCCGATGTGGTGGCAGGGCTTAAATACCTGCGTCTGCACGGCCGCAAGGTTTTTGCTGTTGGCAGTGGTTTGGGTGGTTGGCAAGCCTTCCAGGGGTTAGTGGCAAAGCCGGATCTGGTTGATGGTGTGGTGGTTTTTTATGGCGAGCTGACAGATTCCATTGAGCTGGCACGCACACTGAATACGCCCATTCTGGGTATTTTCGCCATGAAAGATCTTAAGGTGACGCCTGCGATGGTGCAGAGTTATGAATACGCGCTACGCAAATCACTGACGCCATATCGTATCTATTCTGTCGATGCAGATCATGGTTTTATCGACCCTCAATACCGCTCTTATAACAAAGAACTGGCGGATGATGCCTGGATCAAGGCGGAGAGCTTTCTGAATTCAATTGATGGGTAAAGCGGGATAACTGCACCACCGCAGTGTCGTTCTGGGTGGTGCGTAGGCGGGTGAACTAAAAGGTTTTTCCGTTCCAACCCCACATGTGGCGTTCTGGTCCGGCGAATTCAATATAAATTCGTTCTTTGGCTATTCCCAGCTCCTGTTCAATGGCGTTACACAGTGCCGCAGAAAATTCCGTGGTATTGGTTTCGGGTAGGCCTAGGCTTTTAAACTCCAGATAAGCGGCTGGGTCGTCGGTGCCGGCGAACATCATATGGATGTTCTCGTGCAGGGCGACCATGACGTAACTTTCCGGTTTGCTTAGTGCCTCAGAGGTGGTTTTCGAAAGAACTTTCAGGATTTGAGCTTGTGATCCTTCACCAATATGAACATTTGTCTCAACTTTTAGATACGGCATGGGGTCTCCTTTCCTCATTTGTGGGATAACTATACCCCAAATCTATATATAGAGTGCTTCTTGTGGGGGCAAAGTCTGCTATAATTTCCCGCTTGATTTTGGATCAGTGAATTTTGGGGTGGAATTCAGTGCTAACTGCTGATATTTCGGCAGTTTTGAGTGCGCAAATCTCAAATTCAGGATTCATAAAACAAGCATCAGGCTTGACGGAAATTCGATTAACGCGTAATTTCCGAGTGAATTGATCAAGAATTCGCAAAAATGCCCGTTTTACGGGCTTTTTTTACGGTTGGAGCCCAACCATTAAAGGTGGGCCATTTTAATGTTTTAGGGAGATAGGTTACGTGGAACTGACTGGAGCCGAGATCCTCACCAGCTGCTTGCGGGATGAGGGTGTCGAATACGTGTTTGGCTACCCCGGTGGTGCCGTCCTGCATATTTACGATGCGTTGTACAGGCAGGAAGATGTAAAACACGTGCTGGTCCGTCATGAACAAGCAGCTACGCACGCTGCCGACGGCTATGCACGCGCGACGGGCAAGCCAGGTGTCGTGCTAGTCACCTCTGGCCCAGGTGCAACCAATGCCGTGACCGGTATTGCGACTGCTTACATGGACTCTATCCCCATGGTTGTGATTACCGGCCAGGTACCGACCAGCATGATCGGTAACGACGCCTTCCAAGAGGTTGATTCCGTCGGTATTACGCGCCCATGTGTTAAGCACAACTTTTTGGTTAAGGATGTTAAAGATCTGGCTGAAACCATGAAAAAGGCATTCTACGTGGCGACGACTGGTCGTCCCGGCCCGGTTGTTGTGGACATTCCAAAAGACGTTACCGCTGAGAAAACCGAGTACAAATATCCAAAACGCATCAAAATGCGTTCTTACAACCCGGTTGTAAAAGGTAACAAGCGCCAGATTCAAAAAGCGGTAGATCTGATGTTGTCTGCCAGTCGCCCTATGGTTTACACCGGTGGTGGCATCATTCTGGATAACGCGGCCAAAGAGCTGACTGATCTGATTAAACGATTGGGTTATCCAGTGACTAACACCTTGATGGGCCTGGGTGGTTATCCTGCAACTGACAAACAGTTCGTCGGTATGTTGGGCATGCACGGTACTTATGAAGCCAACATGTCTATGCACAACTGTGACGTGCTGATTGCAATTGGTGCGCGTTTCGATGACCGTGTAACCGGTAACATTGAGAAATTCTGCCCAACCGCGAAAATCGTTCACGTTGATATCGATCCTGCATCTATCTCTAAAAACGTTAAGGTCGATGTGCCAATCGTTGGATCTGTTAAGCACGTATTGAAAGAGATGCTGGCTGTTCTGGATGAAACCAAAGCAACGCCTGACAAGAAAGCGATTGCCGAGTGGTGGAAACAGATTGAAGAGTGGCGTGGTATCGACTGCCTGAAGTACGACCGCGACAGCGACAAGATCAAGCCGCAGTACGTTATGGAAAAACTCTATGAAGTGACCAAGGGCGATGCCTTTGTTGCTTCAGACGTGGGTCAGCACCAGATGTATGCTGCTCAATTTTATAAGTTTGATAAGCCATACCGCTGGATTAACTCTGGTGGCCTGGGCACCATGGGCTTTGGTCTGCCGGCGGCGATGGGTGCGCAATTTGCCCATCCTAAAGCATCTGTTGCTTGTGTTACCGGTGATGGCAGTATCCAGATGAACATTCAGGAGCTTTCTACCTGTCTGCAATACGGTTTGCCGGTTAAAATCGTCTGTCTGAACAACGGTTACCTGGGTATGGTGCGTCAGTGGCAGGAGTTCTTCTATCAAGGTCGTTAC
>JBNKYV010000166.1:0-3223 GCA_050301075.1 Gammaproteobacteria bacterium | reverse complement strand
ACTGGCACGTATGGAATTAGAAGAGAATACAGAACAATCGAATGCAATAGACGAAATAATCAATGCCTCTGAACGTAGCAAAGAGTTAATTGACCAGATTCTCGCTTTTAGTCGCGTAGAAAACCAAGAGCCTCAGATCTTTCAGCCCACGTCTCTCGTGAAAGAAGCATTAAAAATGCTGAAGTCTTCAATTTCAAAGTCAGTTCAATTCCATGCTCAGCTAAATTCAAAAAGAGAAATCTGTATGAACCCAATTAACTTGCATCAGATTGTGATGAACACAGTGATCAATGCTGCACAAGCGATTGGCCATAACCAAGGTGAAATAGCTATCGAAATGGCGGATGCTCAGCTTGAATATGAATTGGTCACAGCTCAAGGTGTTCTACCTGCAGGTGAATATCTAACACTTAAAATTAGTGACACCGGCTGCGGAATGAATGAAGCGGAACAGAAACGTATATTTGAGCCTTTCTATACGACTAAAGAGGCAAACCAGGGCACTGGCTTAGGCCTCTCTTCTGTGCATACTATTTTACAAAACATCCATGGGGGTATTGATGTTAAAAGTACCCAGGGAGAAGGTTCTACTTTTACTGTTTATATTCCAGCTGTCGAATCTTAAGTTGTGAAAAGATGTAATGACGTTAAAACATATTTTTGAATATGTTAATCACCACCATTGTCCATATTATTGGGCATAATCACCTCTTCAACCGCCTCTGCAGAGGCCCGCATGGAACCGCTAGTCAATACTGGCGAAGCATCGATATCTTCTGCATTCATGAGTGCGGCCAATCTTTGTACTGCATATAGCAGCTGACTCTGCTCCCAATCTTTTAACTCCATAAACCGGCGTTCAAACTGCTCTTGCAATAAAGGCAGCGATTGGGCCACAACGGCTTGTCCTTCGGTCGTTAACGTTATATTGATACTTCGCTTGTCCTCATCAGAACGCTGCCTGATCAATAATCCCCGCCCTTCCAGCCTTTTAACGATATCAGTGATGGTTGCCTGGCTAAGGCTGACATTGCTGGCTAATTCGCCTGCTGTCAGAGGTTTTCCGCGTCCCACTTCCTTTAGCACCAGCGCTTGGGGGCCAGTTAAGCCATGACTTTGCACCAGTTTGCGGGACTGTAGGTCAATAGCGCGAATAATCCGACGAATCGCTACCAATACGTCATCAAACTGCTCGTGATTCATTTAACCAAACCCTTATATTTGTTCGATCTGTAAATAATTTTGAAATATTTTATCGCTAATATCGCCAAAAATTAGCCCAAAAAGTGCTGAAAAAAGACCATTTCATCCAGATGGATTTGAAATTAGGTCGTTTTTTTATTTAGAATACTAAATATATTCCATGCTCTTAAGATAACCATTTTACGTTAATCGTGGCTGACGACGACCTGTTAAAGGCTGAAAAACAGTTTCGTAACAGAAAAATCTTCGCCCCTCGGCGTAAAGGTTTCACCAGTATGCGGGTGGTGTTCCTCCTACTTTGCGTGCTGGTTGGGTGTGGAGTATTGGGCGTGATTGAATTCACCCCGCTTATCGAATTAGTGCGAGATAAATAAAGGGATCGGAAAAATCCATTTATCCAAAGCGTTTCGAAGCTGTTTTGGCAGCTTCCAAAAAATATCCGTTCATCTTTGTGTGCTTACGGTAGCACTCCTCTGCCTGCCTGCTTTTAGCGTAAATGCGCTGGCGGCCCCCATAGTGCAAAGCGACACCGTCTTATCAACAGCTGGATATTTCCGCATTAGCTGGACGAATCCCAAGCAAGAAACAGCAACCCAAACATACGAGCTGCAACAAGCCAACACCCCTGAATTCATCAATGCCGATGTTCGCTACCAAGGGCCAGATTCTGCCGTTGTTATTAGCGGTCTTTCAAACCAAACCTATTATTACCGCGTGCGAAATGCAGGTAGCGGCGAATGGAGCAATACAATTTCGGTTGAAGTAAAACATCACTCACTATCCCGCGCATTTGGTTTTTTTACATTGGGCATAGTCATGTTTATCGCGACAGTTGCTGTACTCATTAGCGGTGCTCGCAAAGGACGTGAATTATGACAATGTTAAGCATAAACAGCGAACGCCTGCGCAAAGATATCGAAGCGCTTTCCCATATCGGTAGAGGCAGCGATCAAGGTATCTACCGCACAGCCTTTAGTGATGCAGATATGGAAGCGCGCACGTGGCTGAAGTCTCTTATTAGTGATGCAGAGCTTGAGTGCTATGAAGACGGTGCAGCTAATATTCATGCCCGACTCGGCTGGCGGAATGATGTTGCCAGCGTGATGACAGGCTCTCATATTGATTCTGTTCCCGGTGGTGGACATTTGGATGGCGCGCTTGGGGTCATGGCCGGTTTGGAGTGCTTGCGTCGTATTAAGGAATTAAATCTTGTTCCTAAACGACCGCTTGAATCTATCGCCTTTTCAGATGAAGAAGGACGTTTTGGAGGCATTTTTGGTTCCAGCGCTATCTGTGGCCATTTAACCCCCGAAAGTATTCACGGCGCTCATGATCTTAATGGCATTACGCTAAGCGAAGCCATGAGCAAACAAGGTTATAACTCAATGGATGCGCTCTCTGCGACGCGCCAACCAGAGTCCATTCACAGTTTTGTGGAATTGCACATCGAACAAGGCCCCATTCTCGAAAGACAAAAACTGCACATCGGTACTGTGGATGCTATCGCAGGTTTGTTTAAGTGGAACATACAACTCAGTGGTGCCGCGGCTCATGCAGGTGCCACACCAATGGATATGCGTCAGGATGCGTTGCAAGGTATGGCTGAGTTCGCATCAGAATTAAATCGCGTCATCGAAGAACACGGTAGTCCGCGAAGTGTTGCTACTATTGGACGTGTAGAACTAACCCCCGGCGCAGCCAATGTTGTACCCAATCTGGCGGAGTTCTCCCTGGATGTACGCGATACCGACGAGGCGGTACTACAAGCATTAGCAGACGCCATGCGGAGAACGCTTTCAGCCATCGCGCGTCGACGCCAGTTGATGTTCGAGTTTGAAGTGCTGAGTGAAATCGCCCCCGTTAAATGCAATGACCGCATCGTTCAACTCATTGAGACCAACTCCAGAACCCTAGGCATTAATCATACGCGCATGGCCAGTGGTGCAGCGCACGACACGCAAATCATTGCAAGTATCACCCGTGCTGGATTGATATTTATTCCAAGCAAAGGTGGCCGCAG
>JBNKYV010000165.1:0-11765 GCA_050301075.1 Gammaproteobacteria bacterium | reverse complement strand
AGCTGCGGATTAGCCTGATTGAGCCAGCGGCGTGGTGTAATGCCATTGGTCATGTTGACGATTTTGTCTGGGTAAAAACGATCAAAGTCGGCGAAGATCGATTGTTTCATGAGTTGCGTGTGCAGTGCTGCGACCCCGTTCACTTTATGACTGCCGACAACGGCCAGGTGAGCCATGCGCACGCGTTTGCCGTGTTCTTCATCGATGATAGACATGCGGCGTAACAGATCGCAGTCGCCGGGGTAGCTGTGCATTACATTATTGAGAAAGCGCTGATTGATTTCATAGATAATCTGCATGTGTCTTGGCAGCAGTTTTTCAATGATGGCGACTGGCCAGGTTTCCAATGCCTCGGGTAACAGAGTGTGATTGGTATAAGCAAAAGTGCGCGTGGTGATATCCCATGCCTTATCCCATGGCAGATGTGCCTGGTCTACCAGCATGCGCATTAGTTCCGGAATGGCGAGTACTGGGTGGGTGTCGTTGAGCTGAATGGCGACTTTATCGGGCAGGTGGTCGTACGAGTTGTGGTGTTTGCGATAGCGAAAAACGATGTCTTGTAGTGATGCGCTAACGAAAAAGTATTGCTGCTTGAGGCGCAGCTCGCGGCCCATTTCGGTGGTGTCGTCCGGGTAGAGAACCTTGGATAGATTCTCCGAGTCGTTTTTATCCGCCACCGCTTTGATGTAATTGCCCTTATTAAAGTAGTCGAGATCGAAATCACGCGATGATTTTGCGGACCAGAGGCGCATGTTGTTGACGGTCTCGGCACCAAATCCGGGGATAGGGGTGTCGTAGGCCATGGCCATAACATCGTCGGTATCGACCCAGTGGAAGTAGGTTTTGCCATCTTCGTCTGGATATGACACTACTCGGCCGCCAAATTTGACTGGGTAAAGTACCTCGGCACGTGGAAACTCCCACGGGTTGCCGTAACGCAGCCAGTTTTCCGGATGCTCTACCTGATTGCCGTCTTCAATGGTCTGGTTGAACATGCCGTATTCGTAGCGGATGCCGTAGCCGTAACCGGGAATACCCAGTGAGGCCATCGAGTCGAGAAAGCAGGCGGCTAAACGGCCGAGGCCGCCATTGCCCAGTGCGGCATCGCTTTCCATCTCCTGGATTTCTTCGTAATCAACACCGATATCGTGCAATGCTTTGGCAAAGGTGTCACAGATATCCAGACTCAACGCGCTGTTGGTGAGGGTTCTGCCGATCATGAATTCCAGTGACAGGTAATAGACGCGTTTGGCATCTTCCTGGTAATAGGTGCGCATGGTCTCCATCCAGCGCTCCATCAGGCGGTCACGAATCACCCATGACGCTACGTGATACCAGTCGCGTGGAGTGGCGGTGTAAAGGTCCTTGCCTGCGGAATACTCGAGGCGGTTGGCCAGCGAATGCTTGAGCGATTTTTTGTCTAAGCCCAAAAAATCGTATTTGAATGATGGCAAATTCCTTTTTCCCGTCATCATGAATCCCCAGGTAGTTATTTGTTTTTGTTAGAAAAGTGCTGGTTAGGCAAGACGCTTGTTCATGTGGATGTAGTTAGCGGCGTTAGCCTCTATCCCTTTAATTAATATAGTGTGTTGCGGGACTTGCTGTAGGGAAATCTTTTCTGTATCATGCCCGGCTCTTTCGCAGGCCTCTTGTAGGGGTCGGCTATTTGGATACTGAGTGAGGTTTTTAACATGAAAGCGGATATTCATCCCGCCTACAGCGAAGTTAAGGTAACATGCAGCTGCGGTAACACTTTTGAGACCCGTTCCACTATGGGTAAAGAAGAACTGCACCTGGACGTATGCTCTGCTTGTCACCCTTTCTTCACTGGTAAGCAAAAAATTGTTGATACTGCCGGTCGTGTAGATAAGTTCCGTCAGAAATACGGGATGAAATAATCGCGGGCATGTATCGATATGCGGTTCTGAAAAGGGCGCCTCAAAAGGGCGCCCTTTTTGCGTTCTGGCTGTTTGTAAGTTGCGTTGTGCAGGCAGATGAGCTGTGTCTGCCGCTGCGGGTGGATGAAAGTGCGGTGGTCGAGCGCGTGATCGACGGTGATACGGTGCGTTTGCAAGATGGCCGTCATGTGCGTCTTATTGGGATAAATGCTCCAGAGCTGGCGCGTGATGCTGAGCCTGCCCAGCCTTTGGCAGAAGAGGCTCGGCAGTGGCTGGCAGAGTTGCTTGATAGCAAGCCAGTGGTGCTGCGGTTTGGGAAAGAGCGGCAGGATCATTATGGTCGGGTGCTGGCCCACCTATTTCTTGAAGATGGCCGAAACGTGCAGGCATTGCTGCTCGAACGGGGGCTTGCAGCCGCCGTGTCGGTGGCGCCTAATGTAGGATATGTCGAGTGTTATCTAGTGGCAGAGCAACGCTCCCGCGGGATTGGTATTTGGCGTCAGCCCCAGTTTCAGAGTATCGATAGCCGATATGTGGAGCGCAAAGGCGGTTTTCGTATCGTTCAGGGTGTTGTTGAGCGTGTACGAGAGGATGTTGATACGGTATGGGTTGAATATCCGAACCGTGTTGTCTTGAGGGTAAACAAGGAAGATTTGCCCTATTTCAAAGATCAGTTAAATTTAAAGGACTTAGAGGGTAAAAGACTGAAGGCTCGTGGCTGGATGGCGGTCAGGGGTGATGAATTGCAGTTACGGGTGTCTCATCCTGCTGCGTTGGAGGTTTTGAAGTGAAGACGGCAATTGGGTGGCGTGCTGGTATTTTACTGGGATTGGCCAGTTTGCTTGCAGCGTGTGCAGCATCACCCGGCGGCGAGTACGATTTCTTTGTCATGCCGGAGGATGAAGAGATACACATGGGCAGTGAAGCTCATGATGACATTGTGCGCAAGTATGGGCGCTATAAAAACCAGGAACTTCAGTCCTACGTAGAGTATGTGGGTAACAGGCTGGCTTTGAATGGTCAGCGTCATGATATCCGTTATCAATTTACTGTGCTGGATAGTCCAGAGATCAACGCATTCTCTCTGCCGGGTGGGTATGTCTATATCACTCGCGGGCTGTTGGCGCATCTGAATTCCGAGGCCGAGCTGGCTGCTATTCTGGGGCATGAGATTGGCCATGTTGAGGCTCGCCATGCCATGCGCCAGATCAAGATAGCGAATACAACACAATTGGCTCTGAGCGGTGATGTTGATGAGGTTATCGAGTTACAAGGCGGGGTGGCGAGTCATTTGCTGAACGTGTTGCGCCAGGAGTTGCACAGTGGTTATGGGCGGGAGCATGAGCTACAGGCGGTACGTTTTGGGTCAGAATATTTGGCTCGCGCAGGGTACGAGCCCAGGGCAATGCTGATGGCAATGGCCAGCCTCAAGAATGTTGACCTGTTTGAAAGTGCATTAGCCGAGCGGGAAGGGCGTGAGTATAACGGGGGTTATCACGGCAACTTTGGGTCGCATCCAAAGGACGATAGCCGTCTGTTGCAGGTGGTTGCAGCGGCGAATCAGTACCGTGATTCCGGCAACGCGAAATTTAACTATGAGTCGTTTTTGCAGCGCATAGATGGTCTGGTGTACGGTGACAGCGAGCAAAATGGCATACGCCGGGGAAGCAGTTATTACCATGCGGGACTCAATTTGGGGATCGATTTTCCCGCTGGTTGGGCGGTGGAAACGACCAACCAATCGATCACCTCGATGCCAGGCGACAACTCTGCCCAGCTGGTGATGACGGTTGAGCACATAACAGCCCGTTTGCACCCTGAGCAGTATCTCTATGCCCGATTAAAGGTTGATACGTTGGACGAAGATTATGACTTTTCTCGCAATGGTGTGGAGGGTTATACCGGCATCGGTAATATTAAAACGGCGGTGGGTGAACGAAGGGCAAGAATGGCCGTTATTCATTATGAAGGACGTGCTTATATTTTAATTGGCTTTTCCCGTCGTCAGGGGGAGTTAAGCAAGTATGATGGTGGTTTTCGACGTGCGGTTGAAAGCTTCAGAAAGCTCTCAGAGCAAGAGGCAGGTTTGGCTCAGTCACTACATGTGAAGGTTGTTCAGCCGCAGGGCCGGGTTAGTATGGCAGCGCTTGCCGCGACTTCCAGGTTCCCCATTTACCCTGAGGCACGTCTGAGATTACTGAATGGCTTATCGTTGAGGGGCGAGCCGGTCGCCGGTCAGCCTATCAAGATAGTACAATAGCCCGCTTACTGGAATGACCAGGCTGCTTGATACTGATCTTTTCACTTTTGTGGCTAACACAACATCGGAAGCAAATGGATGAGTAACGATTTAAAACAGCGTGCACTGCAATATCACGCGGAGCCCAAGCCCGGCAAGATTGCCACGGCTATTACCAAGCGTTGCGAGGATCAAAAAGATCTGTCTCTGGCTTACACCCCGGGAGTGGCAGAGCCTGTGCGTGAAATCGCCAAAGATAAAGCCAATGCCTATCTATACACAGGCAAGGGAAATCTGGTGGCGGTGATTACCGATGGCACAGCCGTATTGGGGCTGGGCAATGTTGGCGCGCTGGCAGGCAAGCCGGTAATGGAAGGCAAAGGCGTGCTGTTTAAAAAGTTTGCCGATGTGGATGTGTTCGATATCGAAGTGGATTCTGATACGCCTGCTGATTTTATCGAGACAGTGACGCGCATCGCGTCAACCTTTGGCGGAATCAATTTAGAAGATATTGCCGCGCCGCACTGTTTTGAAATCGAAAAAACGCTGATCGAGAAGCTGGATATCCCTGTTTTCCATGATGACCAGCACGGTACGGCGATTATTATTTCAGCCGGTTTGCTGAATGCGCTGGAATTGCAAGGCAAAACGTTGCAGACTGCGCGTATCGTCTGCGTGGGTGCTGGTGCTGCCGGCATCGCTTCTATGCGTTTGTTGGCCAGTATGGGGGCACCCAAAGAGAATATTATGTTGGTTGACCGCAAAGGCGTGGTCCACCAAGGGCGTACAGATCTCAATCAATACAAGCAGGAGTTTGCTGTTGATACTGAGCGCCGTACGCTGGCGGATGCAATTGATGGGGCGGATGTCTTTATTGGTGTTTCCGGACCTGATCTGATGACGCCTGAAATGCTGCAGTCGATGGCGGCTAAACCGATTGTGTTTGCGCTCTCCAATCCTGATCCAGAGATTCGTCCTGAAGTGGCACTTAAGGTGCGCGATGATCTGATTATGGCGACCGGGCGTAGCGATTACCCTAATCAGGTAAACAATGTGTTGGGCTTTCCATTTATCTTCCGTGGAGCTTTGGATGTCAGCTCACGCAAGATCAGCGTGGGTATGCAGATCGCTGCGGTTGAGGCACTACGAAGCCTGGCTCACGAGCCAGTACCACAGTGTGTGCTGGATGGTTACGGGGTGGACTCGATGAGTTTCGGTCCAGACTATATAATTCCCAAACCAACTGATCCGCGTTTGATTGATTGGGTTCCTCCTGCAGTTGCCAAAGCCGCTGTAGATGAGGGTTTGGCGCGTTGGCCGTACCCAGAACACTACCCAAATTTGTAGCTCGATTTGAGAGTCGGACTACACTCTAATATCATGTGCGGATATTTTTTCCGAAGAAATCAAATAACTGCATGATGGCAATGGTCATTGTGCGCTGAAAGGGATTACCCGATATGGCGAAAAAAGAGACGGTAACCATTACCGATAATGTAACTGGAAAGTCTGTGGATTTTCCTGTCCTGCGCGGCACGCATGGGCCGGGAGCTGTTGATATCCGATCATTCTTTCGTGATTTCGGCTACGTGACTTTTGACCCAGGGTTTGTTTCAACGGCGAGCTGTCGCAGCTCTATTACGTTTATCGACGGTGATCATGGCCAGCTGATGTATCGTGGTTATCCGATTGAGCAGTTGGCAGAAAAGAGCTCATTCCTGGAAGTAGCGCATCTGATGCTTTATGGTGAACTGCCTAAAGAGACTGAGCAGGAGAAGTTCCTGACCAATATCACGCGTCACACCATGATTAACGAGAGCCTGAAGAGCTTTTACAAAGGTTTTAATCATGACGCGCATCCAATGGCCATTATGGTTGGTGTTGTGGGTTCGCTCTCGGCGTTCTATCACGATGCTCTGGATATCCGTAATCCGCATGACCGTGAAATCGCCGCACACCGTTTGATTGCTAAGATGCCAACTATCGCGGCGGCCTGTTACAAGCACTCTATTGGCGAGCCATTCGTTTATCCTCAAAATAACCTCAGCTACTGCGGCAACCTGCTGAACATGATGTTCTCGGTGCCTTGCGAAGAGTATGTGGTTGATCCTGTCGCTGAGAAGGCACTGGATATGATTTTTATCCTTCATGCCGACCATGAGCAAAACGCCAGTACCTCGACTATCCGTCTGGCGGGTAGTTCTGCGGCTAACCCGTTTGCCTGTGTGGCTTCTGGTATCGCGGCATTGTGGGGGCCTGCGCATGGTGGTGCAAATGAAGCGGTATTGCACATGCTGGATGAGATTGGCTCAGTGGATAACATTCCTAAATTCATCGCCAAGGCGAAAGACAAGGATGATCCGTTCCGTCTGATGGGTTTTGGTCATCGTATCTATAAGAACTTTGATCCACGTGCGACTCTGATTCGTAATATGTGCCACGAAGTATTGGCCAAGCTGGGTGATGAAAATGATCCACTGTTTGAGTTGGCGCTGAAACTGGAGCAGATTGCGCTGGAAGATGATTACTTCAAAGAGCGTAATCTCTACCCGAATGTAGATTTCTACTCGGGCATTATCTACAAGGTGTTGGGTATTCCGACCAACATGTTTACTGTAATGTTTGCTATTGCCCGTACGGTGGGCTGGGTAGCGCAGTGGATGGAGATGATTGGTGACCCTGAGCAGCGTATTGCACGTCCGCGTCAGTTGTATGAAGGGGCGGCGAAGCGTGATTATGTGGATATGTCTAAGCGCTAATCCCACTTTAGTTGGTTAATAAACAAACAGGGAACTTCGGCTCCCTGTTTGTTTTTGTAAGGTTAGTTAACCGGCTCTACCAATAGCTCGTCGAGCTTTTGCTTGCTGATGCGCTCCATTGGCTTGCCGTTGATCGGGGAGCGTGGTGGATGGCGCAGTTCTTTGTTTTTGAACACGGTGAGCTGAATGTCTATTTCTTCAAAAATCAGATTGAAGCAGGGTAGTTCCACCACATCGTTGTTATTGAGCGTGACGTATTGGCTGCCCAGTTCATAGGGTACGTGACGATCTATGAGGAACAGGCTGACGGCTTCAACCGAATCGGTGAACAGGTGGATGTTGATATCCGAATGTTCTGTGGCGGTGCCATCCAATACGGAGCCGACCAGGCGCGGCTCAAAATCCTGAAAGAACGCCATGACTTTACTGGCTGTTTGGCGCAGTTTTTTCAGTACTTGCGGTTGGCTGCTCTCTTTAAACAGACGTTGATATTGCAGCAGTGCGACATGAATTTCGTCGTTGCGCGGCAGATTATGCGTGTGTGGTGCGTGCAATCTGATTGCCGCCTTTTGCTTGGCAACGTGAAAATCTTTAATACCCTCTTCTGCGATGATGCGCGCAGCTTCTTGAGCGAGCTGCGCACGCATGCGGGCGTCTTTGGTGTTACTACCGTATACAGGTTTTTTCGACATACTTAAAACAGCAATTGCGGAGCTGGATTACTCTCTCCGTTACTATCTGTGGTTGTAACGGAATCGTCAATATCCGGTGCGCGCCGTTCTGGCACGTTTTCACTGCGGAAGGTTTCAAAGATGGCATCTTTTTGTCTGGCGTTGGCCAGCAACCCGGTTTTAGGGTCTATGCGCACGGTAATAAGCCCTTCTGGCTCGATCAAAGGTGTTTCAGGAATATCCCGTAGGGCAGTTTTCATGTAGTCCACCCACATGGGGAGAGCGGCGCTGGAACCTGTTTCACGATTGCCCAACGGTGATGCATCATCAAACCCCGTCCAACTGATGGTGACGATGTCGCCATTAAAGCCTGCGAACCAGGCGTCGCGCTGATCATTGGTCGTGCCTGTCTTGCCGGCAAGATCATCTCGTCTGAGCGCTAAAGCACGACGGCCGGTACCGCGTTTAATGACGTCGCGCATCATGCTAGTGACTAAATAGACATTCTGTTGGGAGATAATCCGTGGCGCCAAACGGGGTTCTTTGACTTCCTCTTCTTCCTCTACAGCGGACTCGCCTTCAGCTAAAAGTTCATCTGCTGAGAGCTCCTCTTCAGCATTGTGCTCAGGTGTGATTTCTTCCTCAATCACCGCTGGTGTTTGTTGTTTCTCTTGCTCGCACTCAAGGCAGGCGATGAATGGATCAGCCTCAAATATGATCTCTCCTTTGTCATCTTCTATGCGCTGGATGAAGTAAGGCTCAACTTTGAAACCTGAGTTTGCAAATGTGGTGTAAGCGGTGGCCAATTCCAGTGGTGTGACAGCGGCACTACCCAGCGAGAGTGATAGATCTCGTGGTAGTCGTTTGGGATCAAAGCCAAATTGGGTGGCATAGTTGATGGTGTAGTCGATACCAATTGCCTGCAGCAGGCGTATAGAAACGAGGTTGCGTGAGCGTACCAGTGCTTCGCGCAGACGTGTCGGGCCGTAGATTTTGCCGCTGTAGTTTTCTGGTCGCCAGGATGATTCGAGGCCTGAATCATCAAATACCACTGGCGCATCATTGATGATGGACGCGGTGGTAAAGCCTTTCTCCAGGGCGGCGGAGTAGACGAAGGGTTTAAAGCTGGAACCCGGTTGGCGTTTGGCCTGAGTAGCTCGGTTGAATTTGGTGTGATAGAAATCAAAGCCCCCCGTTAGCGCCATAATCGAGCCATCTTTGGGGTTAATCGAGATAATTGCGCCTGCAACGGTAGGGAGCTGGGCTAGGTGCCAGTTTTCTTCTGATGCCTGTTCTACATAGACAACATCTCCAGGTTGGAGAATATCCGCAGTGGCTGTTGGTTCTGCGCCCTTTCTGTTTGTGTCTATATAGGGTGCCGCCCAAGAGAGTCCTTCCCAAGGGATGGTGACAACATGGCCATTGGAAAGTAGCGCGAGGGCACTTTGTTCGTGCAGGTAGTAGATTAAGGCGGGTTCCAGGTCGCCAACATTTGAGATGTTTTTGAGTTTTTGTAAGACTGCTTCGACATCTGTGTCTTCGTTAAACTCAATCTTGTCGATAGCGCCTTTGTAACCGTGACGACGCTCATAGGCGAGTAAAGCCTTTTGTAGAGACGCTTGGGCAGCCTGTTGCAAACGAGGGTCAATGGTGACAAATACTTTGTAGCCGTTGGTGTAGGCGTTTTCGCCAAAGCGCTCGTACATGTGGTCGCGCACCATTTCACCAACGTAGGGCATTTGAACATCGATTGCTGCTTGGTAGATGCTGGCGGTAACCGGTTCTGCTTTGGCTTCCTGGTAGGCGAACTGGTCAATCTTGCCAAGTTCATGCATACGTTTTAATACGTAGTTGCGACGTAACAGGGCGCGTTCGGCATTGGCGATGGGGTTGTATGCAGAGGGCGCTTTAGGCAGTCCAGCTATCATTGCATACTGGGCTAGTGTTAATTCGCTAATGGGTTTGCCATAGTAAATCTGTGCGGCACTACCGACACCGTAGGCGCGGTTGCCCAGGTAGATTTTATTTAGATAGAGTGCCAGTATCTGTTCTTTAGTGAGTTCCTGCTCAATTTTAAAAGAGAGAAAAATCTCATTTAGTTTGCGAGTGTAGGTTTTTTCGCGACTAAGAAAAAAGTTACGCGCCACTTGCATGGTGATGGTGCTGCCGCCTTGAGCGCGTTCGCCAGTGCGTATCAGTTCGAAGACTGCGCGCAGAATGCCTTGATAATCGACGCCAGGGTGTTCGAAGAAGCGGTCATCTTCTGCTGCGAGAATGGCATCGACCAAGGTTGGAGGAATTTGATCGTATTCTAGCGGTGTGCGTTTTTTGCTACCGTATTCAGCAATGAGCAGCTTGTCTTGGGTGTAGACTTGCAGTGGTACCTGGAAGCGTACATCTTTTAGAACCTCAACTGACGGTAGCTGAGGAGCAATGTAGTAATAGGTACCGACCAGCGTGGCAGCGCCAAGCAGGCCCAGTGCCATCACGCTAATCAGGGTGCGGCGCACAAGCTTTTTCATTGAGGACATTTCGACTGAATTAATTTTGATTGAGTTGGCACTGTAATCTTACAGTAGTTGGACTAATGTTTAATAGGTGAGTTCCGATTAATAGCTATGCCACATTATTTTGATAGTGTGACGCCAACCACTGAAGCAGTGATGATATTGAATAATAGTAAAGTATGCTATTTTATGCCCGATACCCATAAGGAAGTCGGGTGTACAGTGGGTTTCTAAGATAAATAAAGGGACATATTTTGGAATTCCTGAAACGAAAGGCATCATCTCTAATTGGCCTGGATATCAGTGCTACGGCCGTTAAGCTATTAGAGCTAAGTAAAAGTGGCGATCGCTATCGCGTAGAGAGCTATGCGGTCGTACCGCTTCCTCCTCATGCTGTGGTTGAGAAGAGCATTGCAGATGTTGAGTCTGTTGGTGCGGCAATCAATCGTGCAGTCAAGCGATCGAGTACCCGTACAAAACATGCAGCCGTTGCAGTTGCAGGTTCTGCTGTGATTACAAAAATCATCACCATGCCCGGTACTCTTTCAGAAGATGAAATGGAAACCCAGATCGAGTTGGAAGCGGATCAGTACATCCCGTATCCGCTGGACGAGGTCAATATGGATTTTCAAATATTAGGACCTTCTGAAAAAGCAGGGGATGATGAAGAGGAAGGGGCTGTCGATGTATTGCTAGCCGCTTCACGTAGTGAGAATGTTGATGTGCGGGTTGCTGCCTGCGAACTTGGTGGATTAACTGCGAAGATTGTCGATGTAGAAGCTTATGCTATGGAGTCGGCCTACACGTTGTTGGCACCGCAACTGCCTGACGGTGGTGAGGGGCTGACGGTTGCTATTCTCGATGTGGGCGCCACGATGACCACATTGAATGTTATCCACGATTTTAAAATTATCTATACCCGCGAGCAGGTGTTTGGCGGCAAACAACTGACAGAAGAGATTCAGCGTCGTTATGGGTTGTCGTACGAAGAAGCCGGTCTTGCTAAGAAGCAAGGTGGTTTGCCTGATAACTACGTGCCGGAAGTGTTGCAGCCATTCAAAGATGCGATGACTCAGCAGGTCAGTCGATCTTTACAATTCTTTTTCTCCTCAAGCCAATACAATAGTGTTGATCACGTGATCTTGGCAGGTGGATGTGCTTCGATATCAGGTATTGATGAACTGATTGAGGATAAGTTGGGAGTGCCAACTGTTATCGCAAATCCGTTCGCCAATATGTCGTTGTCATCCAAAATCAAAGCCCAGCAGTTGGGCGCTGATGCCCCGGCCTTGATGATTGCTTGTGGCCTAGCCTTGAGGAGTTTCGACTAATGACACGTATTAATCTACTGCCATGGCGTGAGACTCTTAGAAAAGAGCGTAAGCGTCAGTTTGCTTCTGTCGCGGGAGGCGCTGCACTATTAATGGGTGCAATCGTTTTTTATGTACATATTCATGTGAATGGCATGATTAGTTATCAAGAATCGCGCAATCAATTTTTACAAGATGAGATTGTTAAAGTTGATGAAAAGATAAAAGAGATCAAAGAGCTGGAGGCGAAAAAGAAGGATCTGTTGAATCGTATGAATGTGATTCAGGATTTGCAAACGCGTCGGCCATTGAGTGTAAGGCTTATGGATGAAATGGTTAAGGTTTTGCCTGAGGGGGTTTACATAAGTTCTTTAAGCCAAA
>JBNKYV010000164.1:0-8839 GCA_050301075.1 Gammaproteobacteria bacterium | reverse complement strand
GGCAGCTGGGATTTCAGTGTTGATACCTTCGAGGATATCGAAGAACAAGGCATTGTGCCTGAAAACTGCTTGGCTGCCGGTGCGCTGGATTACATTTATGAGCTGGGTGAAAACCTGGGTGTATTCAAGCTGACAGATGCCTTGGTATTGGGATGGTCTGCCGGTTCTATCGATGTGGTTGATGGCGAAGCAGCATCAAAACTTTACCGTTACTGGAAGTTGCTGGATGACCGCGCAACCGCTGAAGAGCGTGGCATGGTTTATCGCCGCGTGCTCAACAAGGGTGAGACCGATGTGCTGTCACGCATGACGGTTAACGAGCACTTCCCACAACTGTGGCATCGCCTGATGGAAGAGGTGGCTGATTACATCGATAAGAGTGAACATCTCGATGATGGTATCAGTGAAGGCTCTTCCGTATCACGTGCACGCATTTATCAAGCAACACGCGAACTGCAATACAACCTTACTGAATACTGTACCGGTATGGCGCATGTTCAGGCACAGGAGTTTTACGCCCAGCTTCAAGAGTGTTTCGACATTCTGCGTGACCCTGAAATCATGGCCTACTTTGGTGGCAATCGTCGTAAGAGTTTGTGGACGGTTATCGAACGTCTCTCCAAAGAGGAGCTGGGTGTGGCACCGAATATTGCAGCCCATCGTTCACTCGCTGTGGACGGCAACAAAGTATTCCAATGGATTGCCAACTTTAACGAAGCGACAGTCACTCATGATGATTTTATTGAGTTCCTGCAAGCGGCTGAGGCATACATTCTCAATTTTATATCTGCTGACGGCGACATGGAGTCAGATGAGTTTATGGATGAAGAGGATGAGTTTGATTCGTTTATTGAAGACGATGATGACTTCTAAAAATCATTCAACCGATTTGACTCATTCAATCAAGAGGATCTGATATGAATAACGGACAGCAGGATATTAAAGAACTCGCACGCAGCTACACGCGTGACACATTGGCCCAGTCACCTACGTTTCATCAGTTAAGTCTGGCAGATCAGCAAGCCATGTATTTGGATGTTTATCGCCAAAACTATAACCGCCTCAGTGCACCGCAATACGGTAGTCAGCAGTCTGCTCTCTCTACCGGGATGGCAAACAAAGGGAAGGGCGGTGCCGGTGAAATGATTGATGACTCGCGTCATAAAAACGAGCGTATCGATCAAGCAGGTGAACTGGCGGGGGATTTTATCGATGAGGTGGATTTTCCTGGGTTCGTCACAGACCTGTTGAAAGGTGTGTTTGATGCAAACCTTGAAGTGACATTGTCACAGATGGAGTCGTATCAAAAACTGCTTAAAACAGCGACGCAATCAGTTTCCAAATTTGTTAACGCGATTGATGACACAGCAGCATTTGGTTATCTGGTGGAAAACAACAGCGACGAGTTTGGTATCGACTTCGGTGATGAAACCGAATCAGATGGCACACCAAAAGCGGTTCTTACCGACAAGAATGGCGAGCCAATGGATTTGGGCGACAATCAGGTTAAAGCCAAAATCATGGATGCCAAAATCCAGATGGCTAAAGAGCAACGTGCCATGTTGCGCGAAACCATTTTGATGGGTATTACCCGACTCGTTGTTGAAAAAGGTAATGTAAAAGCCTCTGTGTTGTTTGATATCAAAGCCAAAAAGCAGATTAATAAGGCTGATAAGGCTGCATTGAAAGACTCACTCTCTACCAGCAGTAGCGGTAGCGTTAGCGGTGGTTTAATCGGCTCTATTTTTGGTGGACCCAAAGGTGGTCATACACGCAGTCGCCGTAAAACCAAGATCTCTGTTTCCAGCGCCAAGAGTGTGGCAAGCACAGAGTTGGCAGCCAAGGTGGCGGGCTCAGTGGATATCACCTTTAAATCTGATTACTTCAAGTTGGATAACTTTGCCGAGCTGTATAAAGGCGGTGGCGACGGCGGTGCACGCCTTGGGCCTTCGCAGCAGGTTGTGCAGGCTGCACCAGGCGCAGCGGCACCTTTACCTGCGGCACCGGCTACACCAGCCAGGTAATCGTTTAGGTGGCTTTGGCATTAATCCTCAATGTCTCTAACGAGACAGACGGGATACGGGTACGTTTTGATATTGGTGTAAATCGGTTCTATCGCTGGCAGTTGGGGGAGGAGTCGAGCAGTACACACCAGGGTCTACCTCGTGTGGTGGATGTGGCGGCGCAGTCTGATCTATTGGGACCGTTGTCGCCAGCCACGCGCGGGCGCGGTGAGTTTATCATACCGCGACAGCAGTTAGACCGCGAGCATCCATACCTGCAATTGCTGAGTTACCGTGAGGCAGATGGCACAGGCCCGGCTGTTTCAAAAGTGGTGCGATTATCTGTAGCGGATATCAGGCAAAACGCTGGTGATACAGCGACAGATCCGCTACCCGCACCCGCTGGGTTTGCTCTCAGCCGACAATACACAAAGGAACAACATGCTATGACTAATGTATCCAATGCGTATTCAACACAAGTGGATAATGCGCCTTTTCAATTAAGAGAGCGTAAATATAGCGAACCATTTTTTATCGAAGCGATATTGGGTGCCTTGCCAACACTGGCACCCATGTTGGCGCCGGCAGTCGGTTCTTTAATCTCTGGTGTAGCGCCAGCAGTCGGGCAGGTCGCTGGTCAACTGATCCGTTCAATTACTGGCGGTGGTGGCGGTGGAAGTGGCGGCGGTAATAGCGCTCAGAACAATGCAACAACGCAGGTGGCTAATCTTGCAGATCAAACCTTGCGTGCCGCAGGTAACTCCGCACAGCAACTGTTAACACCAGAGAACATGCGCCAGATTGTTGCGTTAATCCAGGCGGCGCGTGCGCCAGTTGCTCCTGCAGCGGCTCCCACTACATCTGCCGCACAATCGTATATGCCGCAACGGGCTATACGCAGTAAACGTGCGCGCTCTTTTTCTGTGGTAACGCCTAGTGGCAAATTGCGCCGCCATGCATTGGGCGCGAATCGATCAAAAGGTTTAATGGCGCGCAGCAAGAAGCGAGCACGCCCTGCTGAGCCAAAAACGGTTGCGCATGGGCTATCTCACTCAAATCACTATAGTCAGGCTCAGGTTGTGCCTTTGCTGGCGGCGCTACCGGCTTTAATGCCTTTGTTGCGCAATGTGCTGTCACCGCAAACGGTGCAAAGCATTATTCAAGCGCCTGAACGCATGACGGGGCAGGTGATCAATGGCATTAAAGACTTTGCCCGTTTGGGGATAGAGGCAGATAACGCACACATGCAGCATCTGCGTGAACTTAATCCAGGCGTTGATGATCCTGCACTGGATCAGCTACTGGCAGGGCTAAGCTTAAGTCTTTCTAATAGCCGTTATAACTACCGTCGTGTAGCCAGTGTGCGTTTGGAAATTCCGGACGTACAAACACAAGTATTGTTTGGTCGCGAGCGTGCGTTGTACAAACAAGGCGCCCAATTGCAGTTTCCGTTAATCGTCACCACACCACAAACCATTCCTGATGCTGAATTGTTGATACAGGTTAAGCAGGCAGATTCACTACGTATCGTACATGAGCAGAGTGAACGCATTGGGGATGTTGGCAATGGGCCACTGCCGATTGATGCCGTGATCGATGCAAGTATCACTGATCAGTTCCGCGCATCCAGTGACTATATTGTCGTGCTCACACTATTGTGGAAGAACAAAGGCGGCGCGCGCCGCGGCACATCCATTCAGCACAGTATTACCATGATGTCGCAATATCGCTTTGATCGCGTTGATGAATCAGGTGATCTGATTCCGCTCAGCAACCGCCAACAGTATCGCGACTACTGGCACCGTATCTGGGAGAGTGGCTTTGATAGCGATACGCGCCGTGTTGAACTTCAGTCTCGTTATTATCTGACGCTCTCGCCAGAGCGTAACCGCAATGCACGGCTCGATTCCGATGTGCGTAATGAAAATGATGGTCCACGTAAAAACGTACGCATTCGTAGCGGCTACGAATACAGCCTGTATGCCCTCAATCATCTACTCAGTCGCATCGATCCAAATGCTCAACCACTGAGCGATGAGATGCTGGAAGCATTGAATAACGAAGACTTTATCGAGCGCTTTAACCAGGCCGCGCAACATCAAGGCCGTGTTAGAGGTCGCCCGGGTGAAACTGCCGAGTTGTGGGTTTATCCAGAGTTTAAATTGCAATCGCTGGTCATGGTGGTGGCAGAAAACGTAAATGTGAATGGCAATGTGACGAGCCTTGCCGAGCAACACATTCAGTTTCCAATGCCAGCCATGCTGCATTTTGTGGGAGTTAAACAATGAACTACCAAAACCGTATGCTACCGGCACGCGCGATGAGCGAAGAGGATATCAGCGCCCAGTTTGAGGGAATGGATGTTGTTTTCGACGACAAAGTCACTCTATTTCCTGTGCAGGTAGAAAAAACAAGCACAACACGTCGCAAACGCATTAGCAGCACACGGCGCTAGTTGTGTATGGATGATATAGACGATGAAACTGTCAGAGAAGAAGACCTCTTCCCCTCCTTATCAGGCATGTTGGAAGAGGTGCTCACGCCCCAAATTATGGTGGATAACGAAAACCAGATCTCGCAGGACGATACATTAGCCTACGCCATGTATGTAGATACCTTAACACTGGATTTACCGATTGAAATACAGACACTGCGCGACGAAGAGAAACAGATGCAATTGGGGGTATCTCCACCGACACAGTGGTTGGAGACATCGGTGATGCCGGTTTGGCATCGAGTCAGAGTGACCCTGGAATGTGACGAACATGGCGAGAAGGGATAGTGAAGCGTGGAATCTCGAACAGTTTCTCGATTCGTTAATCCTGGAACTGGATAAAGCGCAAGACACACTGGCGCTTAAAGGCGTTACACGCAAGCTGACATATACGGTGAAAGATGTGGCGTTGGACTTAAACGTCTTTCCGGTTTTTGAAAACGGCAAGGTGAAATTGCAAATGGCAAAACCGGGCGATGCAGGTGGTTCACGTATTTCGTTTCAGTTGGGTTCGATTACTGATCGTCAGATTCGTGAACACTCTAACGACCCGGTTGCCACAGATGACTTGTCAATCGACTCGATTGAAGAGATCGACGATGACGTAAAAGAGAGCTTGCGTAAAGTTGGTGTCAAGTCCACTCGCGATTTGGAGAAGCTCGAAAAGCGTGATGTGGATATAGGCAAGGTAGTTAAAGATAAAGCCGGTAGTGATAAAGATACCGATTACTCGCAACTGGCAAACATTATTAACAAGGCGAGGCGTAAAAAATTATCGCCCCAGTTGTCCGCCGTAACAGTGAAACAGATGGGCGACAATGTTGAATTAACGCTAAAGGGTAAAAACTTTGTTTTGCAAAAAGAGCTGAGTTATCCCGCGGCTTTTGTGAACGACCAACCAGCCCAGGTGATACATGCAGAGTCGGGCGAATTACGTTTAGCTGTGCCACGCAGCTGTCTGCGCAAAGGTGATAACGCTATGAAGATTGCGTTAGACCCCTATGCTGTTGTGCAGATGAGCATAGAGTCATAACACTAGGTTTATCTAATTTAGGTGGAAAGGAAACCATGATGGCAAAGCACGATTTAAGAAGTCTGGAATTGAGCCTATCCTCATCCAAAGCACAGCGCGCTCGTTCGCAGAGCACGGTGGTGGAGGGTGGCAGCGCCATGCGTATGTCCGAAGTCAATGAACACGTGAACATTGTACGTGGGCGAAAATTGGCTACGCCCAGCCGAGGTCTGCGTATGCTTGAGTCGCGTGTACTGGGGCAGGATCGACCTCATCGCTCACCACCGCAATGCATTGAGCATCGCAATATGCGTACTGATCAAGGGCAAGTGAGCCAAGAGGTTGCACAACCGTTTCCACCTCAGGCACCTATCGCACCTTCTGCGCCTGTTACAGCTCCGGTAGCGTCACCAGCTTTTAGCGCAGCGGCGGGCATTGTGCCATTTATGAGTCGTTTTGACTCTGCGCCGCGTTATCGTAACGAAAACGCTCTGTCGCCAGAGTTTTCAGCACCCAACACAGGGCGCTTCCATGTTGAGTCATTTGAAGAAGAGATTAATCCGGTACTGGAGAATGCACCGGTCATGCGTGCACCACAGGCACCAGTGATAGATGCTGTGCCAACACCTGAAGCCGTGGCCCCCACACCGAATATGCAAGCGCCAATGCTTAACCCGCAAGTGCGTAAACCTGCCATTGCAGAGGATGAAGAGTGGCTATCGCCGGAAGATAAACCAACGGTGCGCAGTCAGTCTGCGTTAACAGATAGCATTGCTTTGGCTAAAAATGAGTTTGAAAAAGATCTTGAATCAATCCTGGGCAGTAAACCTGCTGCGCAACCTGCGCCAGAAAACGACCAACTAACGCCACCCACAGGGCAAGCACAACCTCAACAAACTCAGAACAACGCACAGCAAGAAGAAGAGGCCCAACACTCTACACACCAAAGCCATGACATCTTTGATCAAATGGGGCTGGGTATGGGCTATGCCAATAGTTTTGATTTGGGCAAGGTTAACCTGAATGATCGTTTTGATCAGTTCGAGCGTGAATTAGCTATCTCACCAAATGCAGACATGCAGGCACAGAGTATGGCAGCCCCAAAGATGCTGCGTCAGGCAGATCTGCCTGACGAATTTGATCTCGTTGCAGATCTAGCAGAGATCAGCGGTGCAAATCGCCCACCCATGCATCGGCCAGCACAAATGCCACCCGTAGAGGATGAAACTCAAGCGGAGATGGACGTGCGTACCCACGCCCCCCAAACGGCTAAGCCCAAACCGATCATTGAGCAGAATCAAACCGAACAGGCACCAGGCAATCAGCAAGAAAACCAAATAGAACAGCAGGAACAAGAGTTAAACGAAATTATTAACAAAGCAACTAATGAACAACAGCAGGATATACAAGCAGCGCCTAATACAACACCTGAATAAAGCATCCGACGAAATATCGGAATAGGCGCAGTAATAACACCCAAATTGACGACACCATAGGGGATCAATATGAGCAACCGACTGACCGAACTGGAAGATACACTGGAATTAAGTCGTTCACCGCAGGCTAAAAAACGGCGTAACAAGCGGCAGCCGCATCAAGTACAAACACGGCAGCCCGCACCTGCTAACGTTGCTCCTTCGCAAACAACCGTGCCTGTTGCTCAAAGCCTAGGTGCGAGAGTTCGTTCATGGCAATCAGGCCCTGGTGCGCCAAAACGCGCGCGTGCGTTTACTGCAATTGATTATCAAATCCCGGGTACGTTCAGAGATCTCGCACAACCCAGCGGTATGACCTGCTGGGCGACTGTGTTCACTATGCTTAAGTCATGGCGCGAACAGCAGAGCATGACCATCGAAACTGCATTGCAAACCGTTGGCCAGCGCTGGGCGGACAAATTTAAGGCAAATCAGGGCCTGTCGGGTTCAGATAAACCGACGTTTATTTCCGCAGCCGGATTGGTAGCAGAACCACCGCAAAGCTACAGCATGGAAGGCTGGGAAAACCTGTTGCGCAACTACGGCCCAATCTGGGTAACAACTGATGAAGCCCCCGGCAAACCCTGGGCCATTCATGCGCGCATTATTATCGGCATGCATGGTGATGGCACACCCGCAGGCACACGCTTTACGATTGTTGATCCTGCTGGCGGTCGTCGTTATACCGAGTCCATAGCGACGTTCATTCCCAAGTATGAAGAAGAGGTCGTGCGCACGGGTTATATGCGTATTCAAGTTGTGCACTGGCAATCAGATGCTATGAGCCGCCAACGTTCACTCTCATATTCGCGTTCAATCATCACACCATCACGCTCGTTTTCACAAAGTTACAGTGCACCCACTTCAAACAGCTTGGGGCTGGACTTGAGTGGCGCAATGGCAGCACAAAACCAGGTACGTGCAATGGGGCAATCCATTGATGTGCGTTACAACGTGCAACTAGTACCACAACAAACCGGTTACTCCTGCTGGGCCGCAGGTTTCGCCATGATTGTCGGCTGGCGCGATCAAATGAGCATTGACCCATCAGAGATCGCACGTGCAACCGGTTACTGGGCACAGTACCAAAGTGGCTTGCATCCAGAAGATACGCGGGTAATGAATGTATGGGGTTTTACTCCGGAGGCACCACAAAGCTATACCATTCAAGGTTTCGCAGATCTGCTGCGTAATTACGGCCCACTATGGGTAGCATCCGCAGAGCCCGGCCCGCACATTCGTGTGGTAACAGGTATTCAAGGCGATGGCACACCTGATGGAACACGGCTGTTTATTAATGATCCGTGGGAGCAGGGCATGACAGTCTTCCGCGAAGGCAATCGCGGATCACAATACACAGAAACCTATCGCCAATTTATACAAAAACAAGAAACCCTGGCAAGACGTGAAATGAGCTACGATGCACCAATCTATGTTGCTCACCTGCCGCAACTACCAGACTGGATGAACAGCTCAACATCAAAAAGCCTATCAGCCTACATGAACTACCCGGTTGCAATGGAAGCACCATCCAACCCAAGCAACTATCGCATGTTAACCGCAGGTACATGGAATGGAAACACGTCGCTCTCTGTATCAGGCGGGCAAGGCATGTGGTTCAAAATCCGTAATGCAAACGTATTAGGCACAACCATCTCAATACGCGACCAATACGGCCAAACAAAATCATCCATCATCCTACCGCAATCAAGCGTAGAGTTTTTGTTCACCGCATTCGGTGCAGAACCAATGGGATGGCGGTTCGATATATCAACCAATAGCGATGCGTTTATCGTAGCGTGGGAACTGTGGTCCACCTGGGTGCAGGGAATGCCGCCTAATCGATAGTTTTATT
>JBNKYV010000163.1:0-2424 GCA_050301075.1 Gammaproteobacteria bacterium | reverse complement strand
GTGAGCTGTCATGGGCCGCATCTTCAATGGCGCACTTATGTTTTGTATTTCATCCCGCGTACAAACAAAACCACCACCAATCGAGAAATAGGTTTCTTCGACCAAGGTATTGCCTGCTTCATCTGCAAGCGTAAAAACCATCTCGTTTGGGTGCTCAAGTGAATCATCACTGGTATCAAAAATAATATTTTTGTCCGGAACAAAATGAACCGAGCATTGCTCGTTAATGGCGAGCATCTGTTGTTGCCAAAGGGTATTAACAACAACATCCATATCCAGCTTAGCAACATCTTCTGGCAAGTGACCATGCAAGCCGATCACCACAGCTCGATCAGTGGCATGTCCTTTTCCCGTAAACGCCAACGAGCCTTTTAATACACAGGCAACAGAAAGATCTTTATGCGCGAGGTGACTGGTTAAATACTCTTTTACAAGAGAACGAAACTGATAAGCCGCCACCATCGGACCCATGGTATGGGAGCTGGAAGGGCCAATACCGACCTTAAAAAGTTCCAGTGTGCTTATAAACACAACGCACCTATTAAGAAAATTAACTCTTATTGATATAGCACACGGTTTATTAAATTGACACTTTAGCGTTTAAGCCTTTTCAGGAATCCGCTCCAATATTGCCACCAGCAGATCCCAATACTGCCCTACTGTTTTAATCTCTACCTTCTCATCCGGGCTATGGGGAAAGCGAATTGTTGGCCCAATAGAAACCATATCCATATCGGGATAGGGCTCTTTAAACAAACCACACTCCAACCCAGCATGAATGACCATAAACTTCGCTTCTTTGTTGTAAATCTTTTGATAGGTCTCTTTCACTACAGCCAGAATGGGCGAATCGTTATCGGGTTTCCAACCTGGGTACGCTCCGCTCTCTTTAAACTCCGCACCTGCCAGTTGGGCCAAAGCATGTAACTTAGAAACAATTTCATTTCGACCAGAATCAATTTGCGAACGCACTAATGAGAGCAAAGTAGCATGCTGCTCGTTCAAGCTGATCACACCCAGGTTCAATGAGGTCTCTGGTATCCCCTTGATCTCATCACTCATACGCATCACGCCATTAGGGGAAGCATGAATCAAATTAACCAACGTTGTTTGACTCCGTTTAGTCAAAACTTGCTCAGGCAATTCAGTTGCAACCAGCGTTAACGCCACAGCTGGGTCTGCCAAAGCCAACTCAGAAGCAACACGCGCCTGATAGTCATCAACAGCCTTCTGCAATACGGGCACATTCTCTTCCGTGACAATAAAAGCACACAGCCCTTCTCTAGGAATCGCATTACGCAAACTGCCACCGGAAAAATCAAACAACTGTAGTAACTCACCATGCTCAAAAAGGAAACGTGCTAATAACTTATTCGCGTTGCCACGGCCTAAATGAATATCTACACCGGAGTGGCCACCCTTAAGGCCAGAAGCTTTCAGCAGAAACGCTTTACCGTTTCCATCGTATGCCTGCCAAGCTAAAGACAGCGTCGTGGTTGCATCAACACCACCGGCACAGCCCATATAGATCTCACCCTCCTGCTCAGAATCGGTATTGATGAGAATCTCCGCCTGCAACACGCCCGGCTTCAAACCAAAGGCACCTGTCATCCCGGCCTCTTCATCAATCGTCAGCAACACCTCAATCGGCCCATGAGAGATATCATCACTACCCAGCACAGCAAGTGCAGATGCCATACCGATGCCGTTATCAGCCCCCAGGGTAGTATTAGTCGCTTTAACCCAGTCACCATCGGCTTCCGTAACGACACGAGGCTCAATAGGGTCTTTGGTAAAATCATGCTCTTTATCGGCATTCTTCTGCGGCACCATGTCGATGTGCGCTTGAATCACCACCGGTGTGCGCTTTTCCATACCCACCGTTGCAGGCTTACGAATAATGAGATTACCCACATCATCTTCAATCACCTCCAGCCCCTTATCACGCGACCAAGCCTGGATGTATTCACTCAGTTGCTGCTCGTGTTTGGAAGGATGAGGAATCGCGCAAATCTGCTCAAACCATTGCCATAAAGATTGAGGATAGAGATGAGCGAGTTGGGACATAGCGTTACCTTCGGGTGATTAGTTTGCGGTGCTTAACAGGACGTACATTGTTTTTTTAAAATTACCACAAAATCAGCGAGCTACTCACACGACTCCGCAAACAAACTTACAACAATCATCACGCAGAAATTGCTTCGCTAATCACATGCATCGCCTGACGCATATCCTCACCCAAAGGATGCGCACCCACTTTTTTAATTCCACTGTGATGAGTCACGCTCGCCTTCCCGCCAACAAAAACAGGCACATCAGCCTCGGCGACCAATGTAGCCAAAGCGCTTAATTGCACCTGCATTGAGTCACTCATCGTGACAGATAGAACAATCGCCTTCGCCTTAGCGCGTTGCGCAGCTGTTG
>JBNKYV010000162.1:0-3580 GCA_050301075.1 Gammaproteobacteria bacterium | reverse complement strand
GCAGTGTTCTGCGCGTTCCATCTCTTGCGGATCGTCTGGGTTCACCAGTAGGTTGACGTGAATATTGCCGTTGCCGGCATGGCCAAAGTTAACGATGTTAATACCGTGTTGTTGCCCCAGTGCTGTGAGACCGTCGATCAGTTTTGGCATTTCAGATACGGGCACAACAACATCTTCATTGATCTTCTTCGGCGCTACGTTACGCAATGCGGGGGACAGCGCTTTGCGTGTCTCCCACAGGCGCGCGACCTCTTCTTTAGTATGTGCGATGGTGACCTCAATCAAACCATCGTTGCCCGCAGCATCAGCGACCTTTTTGGCAGACTCTTCTATGCCTGCTGCCAGTCCATCGACCTCTATCATCAACATGGCCCCCGCATTTTCTGGCAGATTGGCTTTGGAGTAGTTGCGGATCATCTCGATGGCTTTGCCATCGATAAATTCCAGGGCGCATGGCGTTACTGACTGGGCCATGATGGAGGATACGGCAGCCGCTGCGCTGGAAATATCGCGGTAGGTGGCCTGCATCGTCATCTTGGTTTCGGGCAGCGGAGTTAATTTGAGTGTGGCCTCGGTAATCAATGCCAGCGTGCCTTCTGAGCCAATCAGTAAACGGGTTAAGTCTAGGCCCACAACGCCCTTGCTGGTGTAAACGCCGGTGCGAATCTCTTTGCCGTCGCCGGTTACGGCTCGCAGGCCTAATACGTTGTCTCGTGTGGTGCCATATTTCACAGCACGAGGGCCGGCCGAGTTGTAGGCCAGATTGCCGCCGACGCTACAAAAAGCTGCGCTGGTGGGATCGGGTGGCCAGAAGAAACCGTGTTCTGCCGCCGCATCCTGCACCTGCTGGTTGGTCACGCCGGGCTCTACCACCATAACGCGGTTGGCCGGGTCGACTTTGATAATGCGATTGAGACGCTCGGTTGAGAGCACAACGCCCTGCTGGGTGGGTACGGCTGCGCCGGTGGTTCCCGTGCCGCGACCACGAATCGTCAAAGGTGTTTTGTGTTGGAAACAGAGCTGAACGATCTGGGCGACCTGCGGGTGACTATCGGGCAATACCACCGCGTCTGGTAGTGTATGGCGACGGCTGTTGTCGTAGCCGTAAGGCCAGCAGTCACTTTTGTCTGTAAACAGTTGCGTCTGGCCAACAATCTCGCGCAGTTGCGAGATGAATTGAGAATCTAATGACATACGTGTTTATTGGTACTCAAAGAGTTTGATGACTTGTTGTACGTCTTCAACGCCGCGGGCGACGTTAGCGGCAATATGACCTTCGCTCTTGCTCACGATCCCCATCAGGTAGACAACCTTGTTGGAGGTGGTGACGTTTACATTGAGCGCATTGACGCCTTTGGTGGCCAGCATCTTGGTTTTAACTTTTGTGGTAATCCAGGCATCACGATTACGTACGATCTGTGGTGCAGGCGGTGCAATCATTACTTCATTGTGAACACGGCGCACACCATCGACGCGACGCACTAGGTTGATAGCTGCGTTAAGCAGGTTTTGGTTAGGTGCTTCCCCTGTCATCAATACAACACCGTTATAGCTGGTGATTTTGATGCGCACCTGCTTTTTTAGGTGTTCATTGGTATAGATCGCTTTCTCGGCGTCAAGCTCAATGGTTTGATCTTCAATGATCGTATCGGTGGCGCGACGGTCGGATGCTGCAGCGCCGGCAGCAGCACCTCCGGCAACAATCACAGGTGCGGCACAGCCGTGCAGTAGGAAGATGCAGGCGATGATAAAGATGAGCTTGTGATGGAACATTTGGCGTTAGTCCTTTTGACCAAAGATCTCGTAATCGATTAACTCGCACAGGCAGTGAATGGCCAGCAAGTGTACTTCCTGAATACGCGCTGTTTTATCGGTAGGCACGCGTACTTCAACGTCACCTTCCAGCATGCGCTGAGGTACTTCGCCGCCATCGCGGCCTGTGAGGGCAATGACATGCATATCACGCTCGTGGGCGGCATCAATTGCACTGATGATGCTGGGTGAGCGGCCGCTAGTGGATATCGCGAGCAGGATATCGCCGGGTTGTCCCAGTGCGCGCACTTGTTTGGAGAAGACCTCTTCGTAGCGGTAATCGTTGGCGATGGAGGTGAGTGTGGAGCTGTCTGTCGTTAGGGCAATCGCTGGTAGTCCTGGGCGCTCCATTTCAAAGCGGTTGAGCAGTTCTGAAGAGAAATGTTGTGCATCAGCCGCTGAGCCGCCATTACCACAGCTAAGAATCTTGTTGCCATTCAGCAGGCTTTGGACCAGCAGTGATGCTGCGTCCGCGATAACCGGGGCGAGTACGTCGGCGGCCTGTTGTTTTGTGTTTGCGCTATCGTGAAAGGTCTGTTGAATGCGCGCCGTTAAATCCATCTTGCTGGGTCCTTTTGTAACTTCGTCTGCTGAGTCGCTATTTAAGAGCGTAAATATTACAACAAAGCACACCAATTAGGGGCACAGAACTGCCTGTGTCCCCTGTTGTTTTTGGAAAAAGAGATACTTACTGCAGTATTCGGTGGCTAGGGGCTTGTTCTAATTGATGTGATTTGGGGGTATCATGGGATAAGCAGGCCATAATATTGCGCCTAGGAAGGTAAGAGAGTGCCTCGGCCTCAGCTGGTTTTTCCAGATTTGGAGTCGCCATACGGACTGTGAATATCACGAATGTTTTGTAAAGGTGAATTTCAGATGTTGAAGCCTACGAAAGAAGAACTGGCACACGCCTTAAAAGCGGCTGAGTACATGCGCGAGCATGATCTGGACCGCCATCATATTGCCAAAACCTTGCTCTACCTTATCGAGCGTAACGAGAAGCTTGAGAAAGTGATGAGTCGCGCCGAACTGTTTTTGCATTTTGGCCAGGGTGCAACAGAGCATGCAGAGCTGACTCGCGCCATTAGCCGAGCCAAGCGCGCTGAAGTGACAGCAACCAGTATGCTACACCATGAAGAGGCTACGTCGCCCGCGTATTCGCGCTAAAGCTGAAAAGCGTCTTTAATCCACTCTAATTGGTTCGCTGTGATGGCGACCACATCAAACCGGGCGGCTTGTTGGCTGCGTTTGGGATTTTGTTGTAGGTAGACGGCTGCGGCTGTCGCAACCTTTTGTTGTTTGCGAAAATCCACGCTTTCTGCACTACCACCAAAGCTGGCGCTTTTTCGATAACGCACTTCTACGAATACCAGAGAGGAACTATCCTCCATAATCAGGTCGATTTCGCCCTGGCGGCAGCGAAAATTGCGCTCTACCAGTTTTAATCCATTACGGGATAGGTGGTCGAGTGCCTGATCTTCAGCTGCGCGCCCGCGTGTCTGTTTGTCGCTCATGAAGGATCGTTTGTGGGCTCTGGCAACGGTTCGTACAGGCGCGGTTTGCCATTGCGAAAATAGGCCCAGACTAATTGGCGGTGAAAACGGTTTGTACCATCCAGATAGAGGTTGCCTGTTTGTGCAGGAACGTAGTCGTAGCCATTTTTAAAGCGCGGCAGCAAACCAATCAGCGAATAAGCGTCGATACCCATGGCATAGAGGCGCTTAAATGGAGCTGCATTGGCCTTCCATAGGTTGGCGATTTCTTGCCA
>JBNKYV010000161.1:0-17905 GCA_050301075.1 Gammaproteobacteria bacterium | reverse complement strand
CTGGCGGTACCTATCGCCAGCCAAGTACCCCATGCGGCCGGTGTCGCCTATGCTTTAAAAATACGTAAAGAGCCCCGCGTAGCAGTAGTTAATCTCGGCGATGGCGCATCGTCAAAAGGTGATTTCTATGAAGGATTGAACGCTGCTGGTGCTATGCAACTGCCGGTTGTATTTATCGTCACCAATAATCACTGGGCCATATCTGTACCACGCCAAACACAAACCGGCGCAGAGACATTGGCGCAAAAAGGTATCGCAGCAGGTGTACCCGGCAAACAGGTCGACGGTAACGATGTGATTGCCCTACGTCATTGTATAAGTAAGGCAATCGAACAAGCACGCCAAGGTGGCGGGCCATCGATCATTGAACCTCTCACCTATCGCATGGGTGACCACACCACCGCGGACGACGCCAGCCGCTATCGCAGCAAAGAGGAACTTGAAGAGTATCGCCGCTTCGATCCTATCTCACGCATGCGCACCTATCTTGAAGCCAATCACCTGTGGTCAGAGAAACAGGAAAGCGAATATAACGAAGCGTGTTCCAAAGAGGTTGAAGCAGCAGTCCAGGATTATCTCAACACTCCACCGCAAGCGCCGGAAAGCATGTTTGATTATCTCTATGCAGAGCTGCCTACTGCTTATAAAGAGCAACGCGAGGCACTCATTAACAAAGCACGCCTGAATGAAGAGGGAGATAGTCATGGCTGAGATAACACTAGTGGAAGGTGTCAACATGGCACTGGCGCGCTCGCTACAGGATGATCCCAACGTGGTTGTCTTTGGCGAAGACGTTGGCTTTAACGGTGGTGTATTTCGCGCGACAGAGGGTTTGCAAAAACAGTTTGGCAAAGAGCGTGTCATGGATACACCTTTAGCTGAAACCTTGATCGCCGGTATGGCCGTGGGTATGGCTGTACAAGGCTTGAAACCGGTGGCAGAGATTCAGTTCATGGGGTTTATCTATTCCGCGGTGGATCAAATCATCAATCATGCCGCTCGCATGCGTAACCGTACCCGTGGGCGTTTAACGGTGCCGATGGTGTTACGCGCTCCGTTTGGTGGTGGCATCCATGCACCGGAACATCACTCAGAAAGTACCGAAGCGATATTTGCTCATATGCCTGGAATACGTGTAGTGATTCCATCTTCACCGGAACGTGCTTATGGTCTATTGCTCGCAGCAATACGAGATCCTGATCCGGTGATCTTTCTCGAACCTAAACGTATTTACCGCATGGTAAAACAGGAAGTACCAGATAACGGTGAAGCGCTGCCTTTAGATGTCTGCTTTCAACTGCGTGATGGTAATGACGTAACGCTAGTGACATGGGGATCGATGGTGCATGAAACCTTGCAAGCCGCAGATGCGCTAGCAGAACAAGGCATTAGCGCAGATGTAATTGATGTCGCCACTATCAAGCCATTAGACATGGAAACGATTCTTGAATCAGTTGCCAAAACTGGCCGCTGCGTCATCGTACATGAAGCCGCGCGCAGCTTTGGCGTGGGTGCAGAGATCGCAGCCAATATTGCCGAGTATGGTTTGATGAGTCTGTTCGCACCGGTTCAACGCGTTACCGGTTACGACACCATCATGCCCTACTACCGTCTTGAAAAACACTACATGCCAAGTACTGAACAAATCATTGCCGCTGTGCATAAGACAATGGAGGCGTCATGAGCACTTTTAAACTACCGGATTTAGGTGAAGGTCTTCAGGAAGCAGAGATTGTCGAATGGTATGTAAAAGAGGGCGATGAAGTTAAAGTCGACCAACCACTGCTTGCGGTAGAAACCGCTAAAGCGATTGTTGATGTACCCAGCCCCGAAAATGGCGTCGTAGCCAAACTCTACGTACAGGCAGGCGACATTCCTAAAGTCGGCGATGCGTTGGTTGATTTTAAATCAACCTCAACATCAGCAGAGAAAGAAGAGAACAAAGACAGCGGAACTGTTGTTGGCCACATGGAAAGCAACAAAGGCACACTCACAGAAGCCGCAGCAAAAATTGGTAAGAGTGGCGGCTCAAATGCAGGCGGCATTAAAGCGACACCCGCCGTGCGTGCACTGGCGCATAAACTCGCCGTTGATTTAAGCGTGGTAACACCCACCGGTGCCGATGGCGTCATTACTGCCAAAGATGTGGAACGTGCGGCAAAAGCACTGGCCGATGCAGGCCCGTTAGAGCCTCTACGTGGTGTACGTCGCGCTATGGCGCACATAATGACTCAAGCACATGAAGAGGTGGCAGACGTTACCATCGTCGATGATGCAGACATAAACGCCTGGCCCAAAGGCACCGACGCAACGTTTAGATTAATCCGCGCCATTGTCGCCGGCTGCAAGGCAGAACCTTCACTCAACGCCTGGTATGACAGCAAAGAGATGGGGCGCCGCTTGTTAGATCATATCGATCTTGGTGTAGCAGTGGATACCGAAGACGGCCTGTTTGTGCCTGTGCTGCGAAATGTAGAAGGGCGCACAGCAGAAGACCTGCGCGGTGCGTTAAATAAAATCAAAGACGACGTACGTACACGCGCTATTCCTCCCGATGAGATGCGCGGTTACACCATAACGCTTTCCAACTTCGGCACCTTCTGTGGGCGTTATGCAGATCCGATTGTCGTACCACCTACGGTGGCCATACTGGGTGCAGGCCGTATGCGTGATGAGGTCGTTGCTGTCGATGGCAAAGCCGTTGTGCATCGCATTATGCCGTTATCGCTCACCGTTGATCACCGCGCAGTCACCGGCGGTGAAGCCGCCAGATTCCTCAAAGCTGTAATGGATGATCTGAGCACGGCAGAATAAGGACAGCACATCATGGCCACCGCATCTGCAGGTAAACGATTCCGCAATGTCTTAGCGCAGGAGTCTCCCCTGCAGCTGGTGGGTGCCATTAACGCTTATAGCGCGCTGCTGGCCGAACACGCCGGCTTCAATGCTATATACCTTTCCGGTGCAGGTGTTGCCAACGCCTCTTATGGATTACCTGATCTGGGCTTTACGACGTTGGATAACGTGCTGGAAGATATCCGCCGCATTACTACGATTACGCAACTACCCCTACTCGTTGATGCAGATACTGGATTTGAAGATCCAGCCAACACGGTTACTCAATTTATAAACGCAGGCGCTGCGGCACTGCATCTGGAAGATCAGGTCGAACAAAAGCGTTGCGGCCATCGCCCCAACAAGCAACTGGTATCGATAGATGAAATGACAGCGCGCATCCAACGCGCTATTGCTGGCCGAACAGATCCTGATTTCGTCATCATGGCAAGGACCGATGCATTGGCCGTTGAAGGTATGGATAACATGCTTGAGCGCATCCAGCGTTATGTTGCCGCCGGTGCCGATATGATCTTTGCAGAAGCCGTTACTGAGTTGGACCAATACCAACAGATCACATCGCAGATCAATGTGCCAGTGCTAGCCAACATTACCGAGTTTGGCAAAACACCGTTGTTCACATTGGATGAGTTAAAAGGTGCAGGCGTACGAATCGCACTCTATCCCCTCACCGCCTTTCGAGCCATGAGCAAAGCAGCGTTGGATGTCTACAGCGACTTACGACAACACGGTACGCAAAAGAATTCACTCCCAATGATGCAGACACGTGAAGAGCTATATCAGCATCTTGACTATCACCGTTACGAACAAAAGATAGACAAGGAGAGAGGCCATGACGGATGAACATAAAGGCTTGGCGGGCATTGTCGCCGGTAAGACTAGCATCTCTACAGTTGAAGCGTCTGGCCGCGGCCTCTTCTATCGCGGCTACGATATTAAAGACCTGGCCGAACACGCCAGCTTTGAAGAGGTCGCCTATCTACTGCTATACGGTGAACTACCCACACAAGCACAACTCGATGACTACATCGACAAGCTCATTGATTATCGCGAAATTCCCAGCGCGCTCAAGATTGTATTGGAAGAGATACCTGCCACCGCACACCCGATGGATGTATTGCGCACGGGTGTTTCAGTGCTCGGCACGCTAGAACCCGAAAACAAACACAACTCAGCCGACGAGATTGCTAATCGCTTGATGGCCAGTTACAGCTCAATACTGCTGTATTGGCACCACTTCCATACGTACGGCAAGCGTATCGACATTCATAGTGACGAATCGACTATTGCCGGCCACTTTCTCGATCTATTGCATGGCAAACAACCCCATCGGTTAGAAACACGCGCACTGGATGTGTCACTGATTTTGTATGCCGAACACGAATTCAATGCATCGACATTCGCATCGCGCGTCACGACATCGACTATGTCTGATATCTATTCGGCGATTTGCACCGCCATTGGCACACTGCGCGGCCCATTGCATGGTGGCGCAAACGAGGCCGCTATGAAACTGCTGGAACGTTTTAAAGATGCGGATGATGCGGAACAGGGCGTGCGCGATATGCTCGATAAAAAACAGCTCGTCATGGGTTTTGGTCATCGCGTTTATAAATCAGGTGACCCACGCTCCCCCATTATCCAAGGCTGGTCAAAGAAATTGGCCGATCATCACGATGGCCACACGCTTTACGAAATATCAGAACGCATTGAGCAGTTGATGGCACAAGAGAAAAAGATGTTTCCCAATCTCGATTTTTACAGCGCCTCCGCCTACCATTTTTGTGGCATACCCACAGACTTTTTTACACCGTTATTTGTCATTGCCCGCACCAGTGGCTGGACAGCACATATATTGGAGCAACGCGCCGATAACCGTTTAATACGCCCAACGGCAGAATACACCGGACCATCTCCACGATCCTATCCAGCTGCAAAATAAAAATAATGCAGGGAGCTATACATGAGTGATATCAACTTCAATCAACGGCCTGAACCCGATTCATTACTGACAGACATTGCGGAATATGTCACCACTTATGATTCGGCCAGTGATGAAGCCTACCAAACCGCTCTCTATTGTCTGATGGATGCACTGGGCTGCGGCGTACTTGCCTTGCAAAACGACGAATGTAAAAAGCACGTTGGTCCGGTAGTACCCGGTGCAACATTTGAAAATGGCGTACCAATACCCGGCACCGCTCATACACTGGAGCCTGTTCACGCAGCATTCAATATCGGTTCACTGGTACGTTGGCTAGACTATAACGATACTTGGCTAGCAGCCGAATGGGGACACCCATCCGATAATCTTGGAGCGATCCTGTCTGCAGCGCATTATGCCAATGAGCACTTAGATAAAAGTTACACGCTGCACGATATATTGCTTGCCATGGTTAAAGCATATGAGATTCAAGGCATGATGGCGTTGGAAAATAGCTTTAACCGTGTCGGGCTTGATCACGTCATTCTAGTGCGCATCGCCTCCACGGCGGTTGCCGCCCAGCTATTGGGTGGCAGCAAAGCACAAATCGTGAATGCACTCAGCAACGCCTGGATAGATGGCGGCGCCCTACGCACCTATCGCCACGCGCCCAATACCGGCTGGCGCAAATCATGGGCTGCAGGTGATGCCACCTCACGTGCTGTGCGCCATGCACTGATGGCATTACAGGATGAAATGGGCTACCCCAGTGCACTCAGTGCGCAACAATGGGGATTCTACGATGTGTTATTCAAAGGTAATGCCTTTAAAGCACCAGAGTCATACGGTTGTTATGTGATGGAGAACGTGTTGTTCAAAGTCGCTTTCCCTGTCGAGTTTCATGCACAAACAGCTGTTGAGTGCGCCTTTGAACTCCACCCCAATTTCATGAATCGCATCGATAAGATCGATCATATTGAGCTCAGAACGCAAGAAGCGGCCATGCGCATCATCAATAAAACCGGGCCACTACATAATCCGGCTGACCGCGACCACTCACTGCAATACGCGGTGGCTATTGGCCTGCTATACGGGCATCTGGAACCGGTGCATTACAGCGATGACGTCGCTGATGACCTGCGCATCGATCAGCTCAGAGACTTGATGCGCGTTGAAGAGGATAAACGCTATAGCCAAGAGTATCTCGATCCAGACAAGCGCTCTATCGCTAACGCAGTGACCATCTATTTCAAAGACGAGACCTCTATTCACGCCGAAGTGGAATACCCAATTGGTCATCGCAAACGTCGTAACGAGGCATATCCCTTATTAAAAGATAAACTCAAACACAATCTATCTGAGCACTTTCCGGCTGCACAGGCAATGAAATTGATTGAGTTGCTGAATAACCAACAATCAACTGAGTCTATTGCTGTTGATGATTTTATGAATATGTGGGCAACGCCATGAGCCAGGATTATTTCCAACACTACATGCCGGGAGATGTCTGCTTTGGCTGCGGCGAATCCAATCCTGCGGGCCTGCACATACACAGTTATTGGCAAGGTGACGAGGCGATCTGTAAATGGAAACCACAAAAGATTCACGAAGGCTGGGATGGTGTCACCTGTGGTGGCATTATCGCCACACTGATCGACTGCCACTGCATGGCCACGGCGATGGCCACCGCTATTCGCAATGAAGGACGCGAGCTGGGTTCAGAGCCTCACTACCGTTTCGCCACTGGCGCAATGAATATTAAATATCTCGCACCCACCAATAATGAGAAAGAGATAGAAGTTCGTGCCCATGTCACAGAGGTGAAAAACAAAAAGAAATATACGCTCGATTGTGGCGTGTACGTAGATGGTGAAAAGACGGCCGAAGCAATTGTGGTTGCCTTTTTGGTACATCGCAGTGACCAAATAGATGAAGGCTCTGCATTCAGTACCAAGCGATAGCGTATATATCCATCTCAGATAATTATACTAACGCGCGCCCGATAACACTTTTAATTCGAAATAGAACCGAGAGCCTTTGCCCTCTTCAGATTCGTAACCGATACTGCCTTTCATCTCTTCAATAATCATTTTTGAAATTGCCAAGCCCAATCCTGTACCGCTTACTTTACGTGTATTGGATCCATCTGCCTGAGCAAAACGATTAAAGATACGATCACGAAAATCTTCTGGAATTCCCGGTCCTTGGTCGACTACCTCAACACGCACTACATCGTCCTTCACAGCCATTTGTAAAGTCACCACATCTCCTTTGGGAGAAAATTTAATGGCGTTAGAAATGAAGTTGGTTAGAACCTGCCCCAAGCGATTTGGATCAACATATACCATCACACCTTTCTCCATCACAGCATGAGCAAGCCTCACCCCAAACTGCTCTGCATAACTGTGGTTCATGACGACGGCATTCTGAACCAGTTCGGAAATATCTAACGGTTCATATTTAAAGTCCATACAACCTGATTCGAGTTTCTGAAAATCAAGCAGATCATTCACCATGAAAAGCTGGCGGTCCGTATTGCGTTGAGCGACTTCCAACACTTCCTGCATCTTCTCGGGAACATGACCAAGCGCACCCCCCAACACCAAGCGAAGTGCGCCGTTAATGGCTGTTAATGGAGTTCGCAGTTCATGACTGACTGTTGAAACAAATTCAGATTTAATTCTATCGAGCTTATATCTTTCAGAGAGATCAATCATTACACCAACAAATACACGCTCGTTTTCAGTTTTAACGTCGGTTACCCCCAGGTAGATAGGCAGTTCATTCCCATTTTTACAACGAGCAAAAACCTCGCGCCCAGTTCCAATAATTTTCTTTACGCCTGTCTCTTTGAAGTTTTTCAAATATTGGTCATGCTCGGTGTGATACGGCTCAGGCATCAACATATTGACGTTTCTGCCCAGCACCTCATCCTCACTATAACCAAACATTTTTTCAGCTGCGCGATTGTATTTAAGCATTATTCCGTTGGAGTCAATTACCACGATCGCATTTACAACGCCATCCATAATTGCCAGTGCCTTGGCTTCTGACTTACGCAACTCTCTGGTTCTTTCCTGTACCAGCTGCTCAATCTCTAACTTAACCCGGGACTGTTTTATCAGATAGAGCAACACAAACCCGGTCAACAGCAATCCCGTTATAAATATCACCAGGGGTTGCATTGTCTTAATCTGATTCGCCAACGCATGGGTTGGATTAAATGTAATTTGCCATTCGCGGCCTGCTACAGAGAGTCGCTGTGTAAATTCTGCACCATCCAATACATCTGCATCGTTTGTTTCGTACAAACGGATTTTCTTCCCGTTGGTGACGTCATCGACATATAACACCAGATTATGGCGAATATTCTCAGGCAAATACTGCAATGCAATATCAAATATGTCATTGATGCTTGCTGCCAGCACGACAAACCCCTGGAGTTTTCTGCGGCGCTGTTCAATATTGACGGGGTTACCCTCAAAGACGGGCAGAAAAAACACCACTCCGTAACCCTCAGCTTCATCCTGTACTAAGCGAACCGGGGCTGTGGCAACTATAGAATTGTTATCTCGGGCATTCTCCAATGCCTCTTTACGCTCGGGGTTGGAATTAATATCGAACCCCATGACAGCCTCGTTTCTGACAAGGGGCTCTACATAAAAAACGGGGTAATATTCTCGTCTCGAAGAGGCTGGCACAAGTTCGCCATCGTCCGATTTTTCGGTAATCTGAAAGTCTGCATACCCTTTATCCCGGGCAGCCAACTCCCATGTTGATCGCTGCTCCTCTTCTACCTTGGGCACCCACTCTAACGTGCGCACCTCTTTACGCCGTTGCAGGGCATAACTCGTGTAGTTTGCAAACTCATCACGTGAGACAAATTCAGAAGACTCGTAAAAACTGCGCAGGTTATGCAGCAACTCAAAATCAGCAGACAGGTCATTCTCCAAGGATGAGACCTTGTTAATGGCGTGTTGGTGGAAAGAATCCAGAAGCAACTCGTACTCGAGGGACTCCCCCAAGCGATAGCCTGAATACGAGGCAGAAAAGCCAAGAATCACAACCAACGCCAGAATGACTCTGTTGTTAGACATGCCGCTCCTTGTAAATCAGCGGGACAACAGGGTACCCCCTACCCAGTTAGAACTCCTAATGACTACTCTATCGGCATATCCGGCTTGTAAAATAAGCTTTTTTTGATGTTTTATGAGTTGCTAATGTTTGCCCCACAATTCCTGTAAACGAGCATCGCGGCCACAGCTAAAACGGTAGTATTTGTATCGTAGCGGATTGCGCGAGTGGTAATTCTGGTGGTAATCCTCTGCGGGGTAAAACCGGGTCGCTTTGGTGATTTCCGTTACCAAAGGCTCCTTAAATGGCTTGGTTTGGCTCAATTTAACCTTCGACTCCACCGCCTGGTGTTGCTGCATCTCGTTTAGGTAAAAGATCCCGGTGCGATACTGGCTGCCATGGTCACAAAACTGCTTGTTAGCCACTGTGGGGTCAATACTACGCCAAAACACATCCAACAGCTGGGAATACGTGACAATGGCCGGATCAAACACCACCTGCACCGCCTCCGCATGGCCGGTATCACCGCTGGAGACCTCCTGATACGTAGGATTCTCTTTCTGACCGCCAATATAGCCAGAGGTAGTGCTGATAACTCCCTCGACCTTGTCAAAGTCGCTCTCGGTACACCAGAAACAGCCGCCGGCAAAAATAGCCGTCTCTGTCTCCTTGGCAGACACGGGCATTGCCAGCCCCAAAATGGCGATTAGCCCCCAAATTATTCCTAAATAACGTTTACTCATTACAGATTCCTCTTACAGGCGAACCCAATTCACCTTTTCAGTTTAGTCAATTTGGCGGCAAAAACCTTACAAGACAAAAAAATTTTACGTTTTCCTCTAATTTTTTATGGAGCAAAAACAATAAGTTAAAATTTAATTACGGTTTTTGCACAAAAAAATGAAATTTTTTCCAAAAATACGTGAACTTTTTCTCAGAACGAGGGACTAATCATTCGTAAGGTCATTTGATTAAGAAGACCCCTAAAGAATTCTTAAGAAAATTGCCCCCTGATCTAAGTAAACCTACCTGGTAATTCTTGTAAGGCGTTTCAACCACCGTTGAAACGCCTTTTTTTTGCCCTGCCCTTTTTATACCCGGCGCAGAACTCAAATGTAGAGCTCAAATATGATGTGGATCGAGGCTAACAGAGGCCACCCGATGCCCTACCACTTCCACATAGCCGTAGTAACGAGCCACCCCAGTAGATGAAAATTCGAAGCGAAACCGCCGGCAGGCGTGCAAACGGCCATCGGTCCCCCGCTTAAAACGCACCCGGCGCAACACAACACTCTGATCCAATAGCTGTAGCCCCTCTTGTTCACAACGTTTCGTTGCGGCCTGAAGCGCATGGGGTTTTATTTGCTGGGTTTTCCACCAGAAAACGGCTGCCAGCGCCAAAAGCAACAGCACTAACATATCGGATAAGTGGGATAACATCATGAAAAGTACTTATTCCTGCGGGGCGATCAAATTCAACCAGCCAATCTCCTTGGCAGTCTGAGGCCCAACCAGGGTGCGCTGCAAATTATCCGGCATCTCCCAATCCGTCTCGGAAAGAGGAATGCGCCCACCCATAATCTCGGCAAGTTGCTGCGGATAGAGCGGAACTTTATTCGGCTCGGCGTAACCGTAGGGATAGATGGGGCGGCTATCTTCAAAGGTATATTTATCTGTTGCCCCGAGGGTGTGCAGCATTTCGTGAGCAATGACCACATTGTTTTTACCCTGGCGCTCTTCCGTCGCAAAGGCGTGAACGACGCTCACCATCCCCTTTTGCAAAGCAGCTGAGTGCTGCAAGGTTTTATTGGGTTCAGGGTCATGATAGAGCACGAAAATCTGAATCGAGGGTTTGGGGCCGTCATAGGAATCCTCCATATACGACCAGTAGCGCATTTTCAGACTCCATACCATTATATCGAGCATTCTGCCGGTATCTGGCGGCAAGGGTGGCAACGCTTTCACCACAGGGCCAATGCGCACATCCACGGGGTCGGCAATTGGTAGCTCATAACGAGCAACTTCATCAACCAAAAACTGCTCAACATCGGCGAAACTGGCATCCGATAGGGTATGGATATAGTCATCCACCTGCTGGCTACCGCTGGCATTGATCGGATAAACCACCACCCACAATGGATGCTCCCATGAAGTAGAACGCACCTGAGTGAGTAGCTGCTCCATAGCAACAAAGAAAAGAATCAGTAACAGTGCCAATATGCGTAAGTTACGAAAGAACTTACGGCGGCGATGTTTGCGTCCCAACTCCTGCCCG
Organism: Gammaproteobacteria bacterium; assembly: GCA_050301075.1. Taxonomy (GTDB): domain Bacteria; phylum Pseudomonadota; class Gammaproteobacteria; order Tenderiales; family Tenderiaceae; genus JBNKYV01. The sequence goes on along the minus strand of JBNKYV010000161.1, from coordinate 6,776 downwards.
GCAGATTCCACTACTTGGTACTCTACCGTCTCGGCGTAAGGCTTAGGTGCCTCGCTCTTTTTAACCTTGTCGTAGGCCACTCCACAACCGGGACACTGCCAACGCGGGGTGGTGTCGTCATGTGTACGGATGTAATTGCATTTAGGGCACTGCATAGATCAAGTTAACCCTCTATCTCTCCAAAACGCAATATTATCTATATAAACGTCCTACTCTCACTAAAACACAAGTCGGTATCCCAGGTTCGCATAATAGTTTTTGAAATGTTGATTACCCAGCAAAGACTCTTTCGTCGTCCATGTTGAGGCGCAATCAAATTCAAATGTGAGTGATTTACCCAAGCGGTAATCGACTTTAAAACCAAATCCAGAACTCGTCTCTTCAAATCCGGTGGTAATGGGATTACGTAGGCCCAGACTCAAACGGGGGTTGACCCGCCAATGCTCCCCCACAGGCATGCGAGTATTGGCAGACAGCGTTGTATTGCGCCCCGTGCTCATATCCGCAATACGCAGACTCAATATATTTGCATCACCTTTGGTGAAATAGTCATACGCAGTGAATCGCGTCGAATAGTAATACTCGGCCGGTGTACCGTCACTCGCCGCCACGCCGCCAGATGCAGGCGTATCCTCCAACTTGCTTGCAGTAATGTCTGCATCCCACTGGTATTGCGGACTCATACGATAAGAAAAGCCCCCTGCAACCATGTAATACTGCGGCGTTCTATCAATCGCCAGCTGGTGGATCTCCTCTTCTGTGTAAGTATCCTCAAGCTCAACCAAAGATTGAACGCTCTGCCCTAACAAGGCACTGCGTGTCGTTAAGGGCGGCGCATTGCGGTAATCCAGCAATAAGTTGTAATTGGTTTTTTCATCTGCTGCCCAAGTAAGCTGCGAACTTAAAATGTTTAACTTGTTGAAGTGGATATCGTAGTCGATGACGTTATAGATACTAAAGGCATCACGCATATAACGTATTTCACCACCAATTGCCTCGCGGTCTGTATACCCTTCTGAAACCTGTTGAATGTAGTAGCCGTTGATCAGCCAAGCCTCATTAAAGGGCCCCGTTTCGAAGTTAACACCATAGAATTTACGCAGATCGTTGGTGGAGATATCCGCCGTACTGGCCACAGGCATACCCGCCACGACGTTAACGACATATTGCGGATTAATTCTCGCCCCTAAACTTAAACCATCGAATCTCCCCAGTACACCACCACCGTTGGCCCGTTGGCGACCGAAACGCCCAAAGACGTTTAAGTCACGTTGATTTACGTCAACATAAAGATAATTCAACCGCTGTTGATGAACAGGGGAGTCATCCAGATCATAGACGTGATAACCACTCACCCGCGTTTTGATATCGTAAGCTCCCTCTTTGCCACGGCTATTCAGGTCTAACGACGTGCTCAACGCGTAGTGACCAACCTTAGATGGACTTAGGTCAGACGAACTGGCATAGCGACGTACATGCTGAAACAGGGTTCCGTAAGTACGCCAATTTGATTCAGCCTTTTTAGGTTGCGGTGCCTCTTTACGTTTTTTCCACGTTGCAGTGATCACCCCTGCCAAACGCTGACGCACGCGGTCTGAATCTTCGTCCTCTTGTTCAGGGTAAAGCTGTAGATAATGCTCGTAGACGATAATGGCCTGATCAAAATCCCCCACCCGTTCATGCGCAAGCCCCAAAGACTCTAGCGCATCGCGACGATAGACATGATCCGGCAATTCAGCCAATTCAGAATAGACCTTGATCGCACGGTTATATTCATTCTCAAACATGGCATCGCGTGCTTCATCCATCATATCTGCCAATTTGGACTCATCCATTTTCGAAGTATTGGCATCAACCTGCCCTGCGGTACTCTCTTGTGCCAGCACCAAAGAGGAGCAAAACAACAGCATCAGGAATAGTACTGACATAACAACCAAATAGACCAAGCGTTCACGTCGATTTGATAAACAGTGTTTGTATTGGTATTTAGTCATATGTCACACACGCCCTTAGAGCTATCACATATTTCCATAGTTAATTTCGTTGAACGCCCTATCGTTATGACAGCGGTCGCAACGATGTCCGAAACGGCCGTTATGCAAATCATCCTTGCGGTGACAGCTGTAACACGATTTCAAAATCCCTAACTCACTAGCTTTCGTAACTACATGATCATGACAAACTACACACTTCACCTTCTTGTGGGAGTTTTTCAGTTTGAAATCCGTCGCATCGTGATCAAACTGCGAATACAACCAACCATTCGGGTTATGGCAGTTGTCGCACCGTTTACCAAGTTGAAGCTTGTGATCATCCTTCTCTTCATGACAACTCACACAGGCACGAGGCGTCTTTCCATAGTTCGTAGTCAGGTGGCAGTCTTCACATAAGGCAATGGCATGCAAACCGATAAGCGGCAAGCGACTCATATCGTGATCAAACTTAACTTTTTCCCGCCACCCCAGTGGATTATGGCAACGCCGACAGTCGCGTCCCTCTTTACCATCGTGAACATCATCCAGAGCATGACAATCGACACACTTTGTCTTGCCTTTCTCATCTTTTGCCGGACCTTTATGACAAAGCAAACAGGCAACATCACGATGCTTACCACGCAGCGGATATTTAGTCGCTTTATCATGGTTAAACTTTGATTTATCCCATTTGCTCACCACGTGGCAGGATTTGCACTCCTCTCCGTAGCGCCCGGCATGAACGTCATCTACTTTATGGCAACTGTGGCAAGTGGTTTTTTCAAAATTTCGATGCTCAAACTTGTGTTTTTGCCACTGAGACTCCCCATGACACTGCTCACACTTTTCACCTAAAACGCCCTTATGCTTATCCTGCTTTTTATGACAAGAGATGCAGGTCATTTTCAGCTTCTTTTCATAGCCGTCGGTATGACAACTCGCACACTTGGTTTTTTTATGCTGGCCACGTAGGGCAAATTTAGTCTTTTTGTCGTGATCGAACGATTCAGTTTTCCACTCTTTAGTTGAGTGGCATTTGTCGCACTTTTCGCCATATTTACCGGCATGAACATCATTCAGCAGATGACATTGATTACACTGCTTATCAACACCTTTGTATTTATTGCCCGGGTGACACAATATACAACTGACCTCCTGATGCTTCCCTGTCAGTTTGAATGCGGTTTTATCGTGATCGAACTTGTTTTTCTGCCAACGATCTTGCTGATGGCATTTAGAACACTTCTCCCCCAACTTGCCGCCATGCACATCCTGTTTTTTATGGCAGCTAATACATTGATTTGGAGCCTCCCGATACTTCTTGTTCGCCACATGGCAAGAGGAACAGACAACTACCTTATGTGCACCTTTTAGAGGAAAATCAGAAACGGTGTGATCAAAAAGCCCCTTATTAAATTGAACAATGTCCGCCTTGCGCCCTATATGCTCGTGATGACACTGTTTACACTCAACGTTATCAACACGTTTGTCACGGCCGTGCATACCCTGATCACTCTTGACGTCTGCCGCCACTTTTTTATGGCAATCAAGACACAAGCGTTTTTGCAGATTCTTGTTAAATGACTCATGGCACTTGCCACAATCATCTTCATACTTGGCATGCCCCTCGATAACCTCGCCGGGCATTACCAATTTTTCCCAGTTCACAGCGCCAGCCTCTAGAGGCATCAGCACTGATAAAGCGAAAAAGAGAAAACAAACAGAACGAAACATAGAAATCATCTAGTACATGTGAACCGCAATAACGTGAACTATCCCCGTTATCAGCATCATCATAAAAAGAGGAAAATGCAGCACATGCCACAAAGAGAACAGGCGCGTATAAAAACCAAACGTGGCGACTCTACGGGCCGAGCGGAAATATTTACGTAGGTTTACCTTTGTCTGCAGATAGTAGAAGCGCCTTAGTTTCTTGTCTTCAACACTGCGTGCAAACCTGAAACGGCAACGAATCAATATGAATCGATAGGCAATTAACGTTCTTAATCCCAGCAAAGGAATCTTGATAGGACTCAGAATACCCTCTGCCGCACTATTCGCTGATTTCTCGTAAGCTGCCAGGTAACGCTCCACGTCAGGAAAGCTCTCCAGCACATTCACAATATTGCCAAGCTGCCACTTTGATTCATCCTGCAGACTCTTAAGCGTGAGCTTATGACCGTACAGTCCGTTATGGATGCGAGAATAAATATAGCGCCCCACCAAGCCACTAACAGCAACCACCAACATGCACCAAAGTGCCACATTACTGTTCATAGCTCCCAAGGAGAAATTGGAATGGAACAGAATTAACGTGGGTCCCAACACGCCCAACACCATATGCAGGCGAAAAATATGCTTGATCGGCCCTAGCACTCTCAATGAGTTAAAACGCTTTCTCAGCGGGTAAAGCAGCAACAAAAGCATCGCCACGCCCCCAACAATTCCCAGGGCATAACCAATACCTTCTTCGGCATTAATCAAATATTGATCTCGCAACTGCCAACCTTGAATGAGACATACAACAATCAACAGATAGTAGATCGTTGTCATCACCCCGCCGGAGCGGTTTTTTGCATCTGCCTTTTTACTCAAAGGCATTTGATTTGCCTGACTAGAAGCAATCATCTTCTATTTCCTAAAAGTCGTTACTATTAACACTGTGCTCACCTGTTCTAAGCTGAGTGCCTTTATGACAACTGCCCGAACAATCACGCAGCTGACTTAGCGTTTCCTGGTGTGCACTACTCTTGAAATCGTTGGCATGACATCCCGCACAGCTATTTGCATATAAGGGGAATGGCCATACCACTTGCTCTGCATTTGAGGTGTGGCAACTGGTGCACAATAATGGCACCGCGTGATCCCCAGGATAGTTGTTAGATGTGTGAATATGATCCGCCGGGAACCAGCCACTCGGCGTATGACACGAAGAACAATCCATGCCCGTTATAAAATGCCCATTCGGTTTTCCTGTAGCAATTGATCCGTTATGACAAGAAGTACAACCCGAAGAGATTCCCGTATGGTCAAATGAAGCTGGCGTCCATGAATTTACGTTATGGCAAGCACCACACTGCAAGGCAGTTGGTAAATGATTACCAGGCTTGCCCGTAGCAATCGAACCGTTATGGCATGCATTACAGTTTTCGCCCACTGCATTGTGGTCTACCGTCAACGAAGTCCACGGCGCATCCACCACGTGACACACACCACACTCTGCGTTAGTCAGCATGTGGGAAGATCCTTTGCCAGTGGCTGTTGTGCCGTTATGGCAGCTGGAACAGTTACTACCTACCCCGCTATGGCTAAACGTAGCGGGCGTCCAACCGCTCGTCACATGGCACACACCACACTCTTGCGAAGTCGGCACGTGGAATGAGTGTTTGCCTGTTGCAATGGTTGAATTATGGCAGCTACTACAGTTTGCCGTTACCAACGTGTGATCAACCTGTAACGGCGTCCAGCCAATGCCAATGGTGTGACAAACACTACACTGCTGTGAGGTCGTGATATGCGACGAACCTTTGCCTGTTGCAGTCGAGCCGTCATGGCATGAAGAACAAACCGCACTCACACCGCTGTGGTCAAACGATGCAGGCAACCAGCCAGACGTCACGTGACAATCATTACATTGCAGCGTTGTTGTCACATGCGTTGTCGTTTTTCCGGTTGCAATCGTACCGTTATGACAGCTAGCACAACTGGTCGTGACCAACGTGTGATCGACAATTAACGGCGTCCAACCACCACCTTTGCTATGGCAAACGTTACATTGCTGTGAGGTACTGATATGACCAACGCTCTTACCTACAGCATTGGTACCGTTATGACAGGAGCTACAGTTGTCACCAACCAGTGAGTGGTCAAAATTGGTTGGCAACCAGGCACTGGTAACGTGGCACATACCACACTGCTCAAGCGTAGAGATGTGATTAGTGCTCTTGCCGGTGGCGATATTGCCATTGTGACAGCTGGTGCAGCTCTCACCGACAATGGAGTGATCCACATCCAGTGTTGTCCACGAAGCGGTAATATGACATGAGCTGCACTCGGCCATTGTCAGGAAGTGGCCGAGTCCTTTACCTGTCGCCACATTGCCGTTATGACAACTGCTACAACTGGCTGTCACTAACGTGTGATCTACCACCAAAGGTGTCCAGCTGATGCCCGTGGTATGACAAACACCACACTCCTGTGTTGTTAGTAGATGCGAGCTATCTTTGCCAATGGTCTTAACGCCGTCATGGCAACTGCTACAGTTACTGCCAACACCGGCGTGATCAAACGTGGCAGGAAGCCAAGCTGAGGTGATATGACAACTGCTACACTCGCCGATCACTGGAATGTGATTATTGCCTTTACCTGTTGCGATCAAATTATTGTGGCAACTAGAACACGTCGCCGTCACTTGGCTGTGATCCACCACCAGTGGTGTCCAACCACCACCAGCAACGTGACAAACACCACACTCCTGGCTCGTGGTTAAATGAAAAGTACCTTTACCCGTCGCCTTGGCTCCATCGTGACAGCTACTACAGTTACTGCCGACACCATTGTGGTTAAAACTGGTCGGTAACCAGGCACTGGTGGTATGACAAACGTTACAACTTTCCGTTGTAATGATGTGGTTTAAATCTTTACCCGTAGCGATGTTCCCATTGTGACAACTCGTACAACTAGCCGTGACCAACGTGTGATCGACAATTAACGGCGTCCAACCACCACCTTTGCTATGGCAAACGTTACATTGCTGTGAGGTACTGATATGACCAACGCTCTTACCTACAGCATTGGTACCGT
>JBNKYV010000160.1:0-12749 GCA_050301075.1 Gammaproteobacteria bacterium | reverse complement strand
TGGCTTTCGAATCGTTATACCAATCAACACCATTATGCTCCGCAACCCATTGGCAACGGTGTGGCAACCCTGTGAAGTTACGTGCTGCTTCCAGCATTGCATCCATTGGCAATCCGACAACATCACCCAAGGCGATTGCTGCTAATGTATTCGCCACGTTATGCATACCGGCAATTTTTAATTCAGCAACAGGCATAAGGAGCAAGCCACCCTTCGCCATCCACAGCTCACCATTGTGTTCGCGCACACCGTACTCTTTTTCAGTGCTTGGTTGATTCAGCGTGAACTTGGCACAAGCACATTGCGACAGACATGGATAACCGCACATACGCGTCGCGACGGAATCATCCGCATTAATCACACAGTATTTGGCATGATCATAAATGCGCTGTTTGGCGCGCACGTAGTCCTGCATGTCTGTGTAACGATCCAAATGATCCTGACTGACATTCAGAATGGTTGCCGCAGCTGGTTTCAAACTGTGCGTGGTTTCCAGTTGAAAACTGGATAACTCAAGCACGTAAAGCTCAGCCTCGTCTTGCTGATCGTTCTCTGGCAGCAACTCCAAAACGGGCGTACCGATGTTGCCACCGATGCGCACATCTTTCTTCGCCGCCTTGGCCATTTCGTAAACCAGCGTCGTAACCGTGCTTTTACCGTTAGAACCGGTGATGGCAATCACAGGCGCTTTAGCCTGTTGGGCAAACAGCTCTATGTCACCCATGACCCCTGCACCGTTTTGCGCTGCATTTTTAATCGCAGGCGTTTGTACTGAAATACCGGGGCTAACGATCAGATCTTTGGCATCCGCAAACAACGCCTCATCAAATTCACCCAGGGCGATCTCAACCTCAGGAAACTCACGCTGCAACTCTTCAAGGCCAGGAGGCGTTTGGCGACTATCGACGACCATCACATCAGCACCTTGCGCACACAGAAAACGCACGCACGACAAACCAGTCTTGCCGAGACCGACAACAATGGTTTTCGTTCTAGCTGTGCTTTCTGTTTTCAACAGTGCTTCCACCTTATCTATACCTATTAGCGAATCTTCAGTGTCGCCAAACCGATCAACACCAGGATGACCGTGATAATCCAAAAACGCACAATGACCCGAGGTTCAGGCCAGCCCTTTAATTCAAAGTGGTGATGCAGTGGCGCCATCCTGAAGATACGCCTACCGGTAAGTTTGAAAGAGATCACCTGCAAAATGACCGAGACAGTCTCCATCACAAACACGCCGCCCATAATCAGCAGCACCAGCTCTTGTCTCACCACAACTGCAACGATGCCTAGTGCAGCACCCAGCGCTAGTGCACCAACATCACCCATAAAGACTTGCGCGGGATAAGTGTTAAACCAGAGAAAGCCAAGACCTGCCCCACAAATAGTCGCGCAGAAGATCACCACCTCGCCAACACCCTCGATATAAGGAATGCCCAGGTATTGAGAAAACTCTACGTGACCGGTTACATACGCAAACACACCCAGCGCGCCGGCCACCATCACGGTTGGCAGAATTGCCAATCCATCCAATCCGTCAGTCAGGTTCACTGCGTTACTGGTACCAACAACCACAAAGTAAGTCAGCACGATAAACATCAAGCCCATGTCGATAATGACATCTTTAAAGAAAGGCACGATGAGCTGTGTATCCGCTGGTGATGCTGCAGTGTGGTACAGGAACACGGCTGCGGCCAAACCGAACACGGACTGCCAGAAATATTTAGCCTTGGCAGAAATACCGCGCGAATCTTTCAGTACCAGTTTTTTGTAATCATCGTAAAAACCGATCACACCAAAGGCCAACGTGGTTAGTAGCACCACCCACATGTAACGATTTTCAAGATCTGCCCACAGCAAGGTACTGATGGCAATGGCAACCAGTATCAAGGCCCCCCCCATAGTGGGTGTGCCTGCCTTACTGAAGTGAGACTCTGGCCCCAGCTCACGAATCGGTTGCCCCAACTGATGCATACTGAGTTTGTTGATCATCACAGGACCAACCACAAAGCAAATAATCAATGCTGTCAGCACGCCCAAAATGGCACGCAAGGTGATGTAATTAACAACATTAAAACCACTATGAAACTGAGCGAGATAATCAGCCAGATAAATCAACATGATTCACCTCCGGCCTTTTTAACTTCATCTCTCTGCTCTAACAACGCTTCCACTACTTGCTCCATTCCTGCACTACGAGAGCCTTTAACCAACACAATCGCTTTTGCCCACTCGGGTTTGGCGAGTTCAGCTTTTAGCTTGTTAATCAAATCCTGTTTTGTTTCGCCCCAATAAGCGCCTTCACCAAAGCTTTGCGCTACGGCTTTGCTCAACTTACCGGTTGCATATAAGGCGTTAATACCTTTACGTTTTGCACGCTCACCAATTTGTCCGTGTAACTTTTTGGCATCCGCACCCAGCTCCGCCATGTCGCCAATCACGAAGATGGTTTTTTCCGGTGCCTGCACCAACACATCAATCGCTGCATTCATTGATCCAGGATTGGCGTTATAGCTGTCATTGATAATCAGCTGGCCAATAGGTGTTCTTTTGGGCTGCAAACGACCATTCACGGGACGCATCGCAGCCAACCCCTGTTGCACGGCACTCAACTCAACACTAGCGGCAATTGCTGCGGTCGCAGCGGCTATGGCATTGGTCACATTGTGTTTGCCAGCAAGCGCCAAAGTGATTTGCGTTTCGCCGTTAGGTGTTTGCAGAGAGAACCGGTTTTGGAACGAAGTTTCTCCTTCGCCCTGCCATGTCCATTGCGCACCACCTTCACCCAGGCAAACATCAGCACCGGGCACCAGGCCAAAGGTAACGGTCTTGAGATCACCAATCAGCTCACGCCAATAGTTGGCGTAAGAGTCATCTGCGTTCACCACAGCAACGCCGTTTTCGTTTAAGCCCTGATAGATTTCACCTTTAGCGCGAGCCACATCATCCAGCGAGCCAAAGCCTTCCAGATGCGCTGCTGCAGCATTGGTGATCATTGCCACATCAGGGTGAACCAGATTGGTCAGATAAGAGATTTCACCCACATGATTTGCACCCATTTCAATAATGGCGAAACGATGTACGTCTGGCTTAATACGTAACAACATCAAAGGTACACCGATGTCGTTATTTAAGTTGCCATCCGTGGCTAACACTCCTCCCTGCCCCGTTCCTTGATGTTCCAATATCGAGGCCAGCATTTCCTTAACGGTGGTCTTACCATTACTGCCGGTAACACCGATCACCGTCCCTGTGAAATTCTTTCTCCACGCTGCAGCCAGTTTACCTAGCGCACGTCGAGTATCTTCAACCACAATTTGTGGCAGAGGCTCATCCACCACGATGTGATCAACAATTGCACCCACCGCGCCTTGCTCGCGCGCCTGGGCTAAAAATTTGTGCCCATCAAAATTAGGGCCACGCAGCGCAACAAACAGATCACCCTGCTTGATGTTGCGCGTATCGGTAGAAACAGCATCAAACTTGGTGTTCACCGACCCCGTCGATTTAGCGCCGAGTATTTTGGCAGCCTGTTGCAGCGTCATCATGCTCATTACGCTGCCTCCTTCAAAGCGGCCAACACCTGATCGCTGTCGCTAAACGCTGTACGCTGATCACCCACTTGCTGGTAATCCTCATGGCCTTTACCAGCCACAAGCACCACATCATTTTGCGATGCGCTTTTCACTGCATGACGAATTGCCTGAGCACGATCACGAATCACAGTGACTTTAGTCAAATCACTCAAGCCGGATTTAATATCTTCAACGATGGCATCCGCATTTTCATGGCGAGGGTTGTCATCAGTAATCACCACTGCATCAGCATAACGCTGGGCAATACCACCCATTTCAGGACGTTTGCCTTTGTCGCGGTCACCACCACAACCAAATACACACCACAACTGCCCATCACAATGCTCACGCAAAGTAGTTAACACTTGCTGCAAGGCATCTGGCGTATGCGCGTAATCCACCACAACCAAAGGTTGCCCGGTATCACCAAAGCGCTCCATACGACCAGGCACTGTTTTTAGCACTTCCATGTGCTCCTTCACATCATCAAAACTCATACCCGACAACAGCAGTGTCGCGATAACTGCCAGCGCGTTGCTGGCGTTAAAACGGCCGAGCAATGAGCAATTCACTTCGCCATTGCCCCAAGGCGATTCAATTTGCATCTTCAGGCCATCACGACTCAGCGTTAATCCCCTGCCACGCACGGTAGGCACGTTGAACATGTTATCCGTTAACGTATAGGCAACTTTCTCAACACCCTCAGGAATATTACTTAGCAATGTCACACCGAAAGCATCGTCCACATTCACCACCGCATGCTGCAATTTCGGCATTTGAAACAGACGCGCTTTGGCTTGGCCATAACTTTCCATATCGCCGTGGTAATCGAGGTGATCACGACTCAGGTTAGTGAATACCGCGACATTGAAATCCACGCCGCTAACGCGCCCTTGCTCCAGGCCGTGAGATGACACCTCCATCACCGCACGTTTAGCGCCTTTAGCAACAAACTCACCCATCATTGAATGCAGGGAGATTGCATCTGGCGTTGTATGCGTTGCATGCTGCAAATCCCCTACCAAACCATTACCCAGTGTGCCGATAATGGCACAGGGTGTTTGTGCGCTATTCAACGCTTGGGCAATAAAGTGTGCACAGGAGGTTTTACCGTTAGTACCGGTAATACCAACAACAAACAATTCACGCGATGGGTGCTGATAAAAGCGTTCCGCAATCACACCCATCTTATGAACAAGATCCTCGATACCCACAACCGGCACTGTGTGATTTTCATTTGCGACCAATGAAGCCTCACACACAACCGCGACAGCACCGGCTGAAATGGCACTCGTAATAAAACGATGACCATCCGCCTGAGTACCAGACAATGCAATAAACAGATCGCCCTGTTTAACCGTGCGGCTATCCAGGCTCAAACCGCTAATCGTTACAGCGGCAAAAGGGCCGTCAGCGAGGCCCTGTAGTAATTCATTCAATTTGTAAGCTGGAGCAACCATCATTGCCCCCTTCCACTTACACGACTGATATAAGGGGCATTAGCCGAATCCCCTCCTATACCCGCATGGCGCAGATTTGCAGATTTCAAATTATCGGGTGGAATATTCAACAACCGCAGCGCACCAGACATCACCTTTGAAAATACCGGTGCCGCTACGCTACCGCCGTGATAGTCATCACTTTGTGGATCATGCATCACCACAACCATCACCAGGCGCGGATTGCTTGCAGGCGCGATACCGGCAAACAATGCCGTGTAACGATCTTCCGCATAGCCTTTGGATGAGCTTCTATGTGCGGTACCGGTTTTGCCTGCAATGCGATATCCATCGATTGCAGCCAGCTTGCCTGTACCCTCGTTGCTCACCACGCTCTCCAACATTGAGCGCACAGTTTTCGCAACTGAAGGCGACAGCACTAATTCACCGTCTGGCTTGTTATCTTGTTTCACAAAAGAAACAGGTTTCATGTAACCGTCATTAGCCAATACAGAGTAAGCCCGAGCCAATTGCAGAGTAGTGACTGACAACCCATAACCGTATGAACGCGCCGCTTGCTGACCATCCTTCCACTGCCAGTAATCACCAATCAGGCCATCAGCCTCACCGGGAAAGCGGCTGTTGGTATCCACACCAAAACCAACACCATTAAATGTTTTCCATAGTTCTTCCGGCGTAATCGAAAGTGCAATCTTACTGGTACCTACGTTACTGGATTTTTTCAGTACGGTTGTCACATCGATTGGGCCATAGTTCACTGCGTCGCGAATAGTGTGGCCACCCACTTTGAAACGACCGGGTGTGGTATCGATTACGGCATTGGCTTTTAACTTACCGCTATCAAGCGCCGCTGCAATCGTAAACGGCTTCATGGTTGAACCGGGTTCAAACACATCGGTTACCGCACGATTACGATAATTGGCTGAATTGAATGAAGAGCGATCATTCGGGTTAAAGCTGGGCTGATTCACCATCGCCAACACTTCACCCGTTTGCGTATCCAGAATTACCGCAGACGCCGAACGCGCACGATAGGTTTTAACCGCCGCTTTCAGTTCGCGATACGCCAGATACTGCACACGACGATCAATGCTCAGCACAATGTCTTCACCTGGATCAGGCTCTGAAATACTTTCAACACTTTCAACCACGTTACCCAGGCTATCTTTCAAAACACGTTTGGCGCCTTTAGTGCCTTGCAGCGCACTCTCGTACGCCAGCTCGATACCCTCTTGGCCAATGTCATCCACATTGGTAAAACCGATCACGTGACCAGTCACTTCACCTGTGGGATAAAAACGGCGATACTCACGTTGAAGATTCACACCAGGAAAGCCAAGGCGTTTTACTTTTGAGGCCAATTCAGGGGCAATATGACGACGCAGATAGACGAACTCTTTTTCAGAGCGTTCGCTAATTCTCTGCTTAACTGTCTTTGTACTCATTGCCAATAGTTTTGCCAATTTTGCAATCTCGTCATCGCCCGCGTTTTCCAAAAACACTTGCGGATTTACCCATACCGAGTCCACTGGTGTACTGATTGCCAATGGCTCACGGTTACGATCCATAATCACACCGCGATTAGCTGCTAACTCCATAACTCGCAGGTGACGGGCATCTCCTTGGTTTTGCAAAAAATCACGATCGATCCACTGCAAATACACTGCACGGGACATCAAACCCGCCGCGCCCAACAACAAAAGCCCCAACAAAAACCAACGTCGCCATCCGGCGATCTCAGTCGTTTGGTCAGTGCTACGTCTTCCCGCACTCATTGACCAATCACCACGACTTTTTCAGGCGCTGGCAACTCCATTTGCAAACGCTTGCGGGCAGTATCTTCCACACGCCCATGAGTGGCCCATGTACTCTGTTCCAACTGCAACATGCCCCACTCTTCTTCCATTGTGTCTCGCACCTGCTGCAACTCCTGCAGCTCTGCGAACAACACACGCGTTTGGTATTTGGCATACACCACCATCAAGGCGGAAAAGATCACTGCTGCTGCCACTACCAATAACACCACGTAATTCCAACCACTCCAGGCCGTGGCCCTGTCGCCGACACCGACCACAGCCACTAAACCTTCTCTGCAACGCGCAGCACTGCACTGCGCGCGCGTGGATTTTCATCCACCTCTTGTTTCGATGCGCGAATGGCTTTACCAATCTTGCGCAACTTTGGTTTCAACATATCAACCGTTACAGGCAAATCCGGTGGAAAATCATCTCCGCGAGATTTGTCACGGATAAAGCGTTTTACGATGCGATCTTCCAGCGAGTGGAAGCTAATCACCGCCAGACGGCCACCCGGGGCCATCACATCAATCACTTGATCCAGGCAACGCTCCAAATCTTCCAGCTCGCCATTAATGAAGATGCGAATCGCCTGAAAGCTGCGCGTAGCCGGATGTTTATCCTTCTCTTTTACTGGCACGGCTTCGCTAATCAGCTTGGCCAGCTGCCCGGTTGTTTCGAGAGGTTCTTCATCTCGCGTATTTACGATCGCGGTAGCGATACGTTTTGCGAAACGCTCTTCACCATAAGTCTTCAGCACGTAAATGATGTCACGCGCTTCGGCAGTCGCTAACCACTGCGCGGCCGATTGGCCGCGAGTGGTATCCATGCGCATATCCAGTGGTCCATCACGTAAAAAACTAAAACCGCGGCTGGCATCATCCAGCTGCGGTGAAGAAACACCCAAATCCAATAAAATGCCGTCGACCTTACCCGTCACCCCTGCTTGTGCAGCGGCGTCCGCCAGCTCGGCAAAACTGCCGTGAAAGATTGAGAAGCGCGCATCATCAGCAAAACGTTGTTCCGCTGTTTCGATCGCTTGCGGATCCTTATCGATACCGATGACACGACCATTGGCTCCCAGCTTCTGCAGGATGGACGCAGTGTGGCCGCCGCGACCAAAGGTCCCGTCCACATAAACACCGTCCTCACTAAGATCCAAAGCCTCCACGGCTTCCTCCAGCAGCACCGAGCGATGCACAAATTCGTCGCTAACCTTACTCAAAACGACAACGATTCCAATTCAACAGGTAACGGTTCCCCGCTTTCAGCCTCTTCGGCCAACCACTCTTCACGATTCTTATTCCAGGTCTCTTCGTCCCAAAGCTCAAACTTGGCGCCTTGACCGACCAAAACCACTTTTTTCTCCAGCCCTGCATATTCACGCAGCACCGAAGGCAACAAAATCCGATTATTGCTATCCATCTCCACCTCGGAGGCATGGCCCAGCAACAGACGCTGCAGACGACGGGCACGGGGGTTCAGAGAAGGTAACTTGGCCAACTTGCGTTCTAGCTGTTCCCAGTCAGGCTCAGGAAAAACCAGCAGGCAGCGATCGAAGTCCACAGTCAACACCAGGCGGCCTTCGCAACAATCCTGCAGACGATCACGATACTTGGCCGGCATTGCCATACGCCCTTTAGCATCGACATTGATCGCTGTTACACCCCGAAACACAATTTAGATCCTCAAGTCCTTTTTACGCCCCTTTATCCCACTATCGTCCACATTTTCCCACTTCTTTACACTATAGGTAGCAAAAAGCCCACCTGTCAAGAAAATTCAGGGGTGACGTAAAGGGAATTCTTTCTTATTTCACAATGACTTAGGTGTATTTAAGAGGCCTAAACACAGATGAGGAAAACCACCATTTATTAATACAGGAAACAAATCATGCGCTTGAATTTCGAAGCTCATAATCTACTTTAAGTTTGTCTTCAAAGTGAGTTTTTTAGAGCAAGCTAAAAAATTAAAGGCGATTTTTATTCTGGACAAAAATTGTAAAGTTCCGCCCCCCACTGAAGCCCTTACTCAGCACCTCCCTCATTTGCAGAGAACGGTGTAACCCTGGCTTTACAGTCTGAAAAAGCAGAACTTCATAACTTATTGATTTTATTATTCAGGTATATTTTTTGCTTATATAAACCCGCAATCTTTCAATAAGGATAAACATAAATGGACTTTCGTAAATTACTGCCTGCGCTCTTTCTCTTGTTCAGCAGCACCAACGCACTTGCTATCCCGCTCTCTCCAGGGGACTCCGTAAAAATTGATTTTGATCTGACAAGCTCATCAACATCAGGGCCTTTCAACCAAATCGGCTTCTCATTCATATACGGGAGCGGCGCCAGTTCAACCAGCCAACCCCTGACAGACATCTGGGACCCGACTGATCAGGTAAAGATTTCACTTTACGACTCAACCGACACCCTGCTGAATTCACACACGTGGGGCACCAACCTGTTCTCCTCTCCAACCTGGGGCTGGTCATCCGGCATTACGACCGGCACGGGCACAATCGCCGACGGTATGGGCTACATTGTTTATGAATTGCTGCAAGGCTCACTGGATCTGTATTCCGCAAAATTTTACGGATATAACTCCAGCACAGGCGCATCAACGGGCTGGATTGACGCCGCTTCATACGAACCTCTATCGGCACAGGTTCCATCACCTGCGCCTCTTGCATTGATAGCGCTTGGTTTTGCCCTGTTAGCCATGCGCAAACAAAAGCTACCGGGCTTGATTACTGATGATAAAACAGCAGCGCAATTCACTTAATTGCACCCGCTAACCGATGCCTCGGCCAGAACAGCCGGGGCATTCCGCCACCACAGGCGTAGCGTGACAAAAACAAATCCTCCGATACAAAACATATCGAAACGACTGAGTCCGTAGAGATAAAGGGATAGAGAAAGGCGCCCGAACACATCGGGCTATAAATAACGGAGTCGGCCGATAAGCCGGGTTCTGTCGTGAGCAACCATTCATCTAGGATGTACGTCACCATACACCTCAAGCAACCTACCCGGGAACAGTGCGGGCCGCACCATCGTTCCCCTATTTGGTCTTGCTCCGGGTGGGGTTTACCTAGCCGCCGAATGTTACCACCGGCGCGGTGCGCTCTTACCGCACCATTTCAACCTTACCGGCTTTCCGAAAAAAGCTTAGGCGGTATATTTTCTGCTGCACTTTCCGTAGGCTCGCGCCCCCCAGGCGTTACCTGGCACCCTGCCCTGTGGAGCCCGGACTTTCCTCTATATATATGAAACCATACATATAGCGATTGCCTGGCCGACTCCGGCCGCGGATTATAGCCTAGTTCGCGCCTGCGCCGGACAATATTTTCCCGCCCCGCACCAAATAAGTGCCAGCTCATATTTTTGGCGTCAGACTCGATATTAATTAAAGAAGCCCCACAGCAAATGAGCGCCCCCGAATACAGGGAACCAGTATGGACGTCACATTTATTAACACCGTTATCAAATCTGTTGCCAATGTACTGGAACAGATGACCCAAATGGAGATCAACGCCGGCAAGCCTAAAGTGAAGCAGCCCATGGAAGAGGCTGAAGGGGTTGTCACGGGCGTGATGTCCATGACAGGAAAAGATGCTGTTGCCTCCGTCGCGTTATCTTTCAGTAAAGAGGCCGCGCTGGCGCTGGCTAACAAGATGCTTCCTGATGAACACCACGATATCGATCACATGGTCATAGACTTGGTAGGCGAATTGGCCAACATGGTCATTGGCGATGCCAAACGACAATTACAGGAAACAGGGCTCGACTTCAGCCTCTCGCTCCCCGTCATCATCTATGGCCCCAACCATCTCATTGCCCACAAAGCCAACGCGCCGGTGCTGGCAGTGCCCTTTTTTATAGATGAAGGCTGCTTTACGGTGGAAGCCGTTTACGAAAAATCGAAGTGACAGGGTCTTACAGGTTTAATAAAGCTTTATTTTTCTCCTCACTCACGAACACGGGCAAATCAATATAAAAACAGGCCCCTTCTCCGTCGGCTGATTCGAAATACACTGTACCGCCCTGCTTCTCTATGAGTGTTTTTGCAATTGAAAGACCTAATCCCGTACCTCCCACTTTTCGCGCATCCGTACTATCTGCCTGGCTAAATTTCTCAAACAGTTTCGACTGGAATGCCTCAGGAATTCCTTCGCCATAATCACGAACAAAAATGCGCACCGTATCTTGATGGTTTTCAACACCTAATTCCACAACACCATCGCGGGCGGAAAATTTTGCAGCGTTAGACATCAAATTACCAAACACCTGCGCAAGGCGATCTGAATCCACAAATATCTGCGCCTGATCCTCACGCTTTACAATCTCAAAGCGCACACCATATTGATCTCCATAAGCCGCATTATCCTCAACCATTTTTTCGATAAACGGCATCACCTCCAAGGGACGACACTTAAATAGCAACTGGCCCGACTCAATCTTCTGAATATCCAAAATATCATTAATCAAAAGCAATAAACGTTCGGTGTTACTGCCAGCGATGCTGAGCAACTCTTTTGCTTTTTCCGGCATTTCGCCTACAGCGCCCCCGGAAACCAACCCCAAAGCACCGCGAATTGATGTCAGGGGCGTGCGCAATTCATGACTAACCGTGGAAACAAATTCATTTTTAATTTTATCGATGCGCAAGCGCTCAGAGATATCCTGCACAATGGCAATAAAACGTGGCGACTCACCGGCTGGTGAAACATATTGCAGAGAGATAGCAACAGGTATTAAATTACCATCCTTATGCTGATGCTCTGTTTCAAAATGAAGCCTTGGCAACTCACCATTTAACAATGGCGCAATCAATTCACGAAAGGCCGGCTCATCATATGCAGGTTTGATGTCGTAAGGCGACATTCTCATTAGTTCATCTTCGCTATACCCCACCTGATCCATAGCCCCTGCATTTACATAGAGAAACCTCAGATCATCTGCAGAAAACATAAACACACAATCAAGCGTCAAATCGAGTGTTGTTTTAAAACCCACCAACTCTTTCTCAGCCAAACGACGATCAATAATCCCCGCCAGGGTATTAGCCAGCATATCCAAAAACTCTAGCTCATCTTCTTTAGGTTTATGCCCATGCTCTAGATAGATATTAAACACACCAAGTAGGCGTGATTGAAAACGAATCGGCACACAGTAATGGCCATGTGGCTCCATTCCTTCAAATTTGATATCGTGACGCTCGTCAATACTGTCAGCAAACTGAATCTCTTTTGTTTTGGCGGCCATGCCGCAGTGACAGATACCATAAGGTAAACAATGACACTGTTTAAGCAATGAAGAATCCAGTCCCTTATGCGCCACCATTGTCAGCATTTCAGAATCATCATCTGCAAGGAAGATTGCTCCAGATGGTTTTGTAGAGATAACAGAAGTATCTATCACTATATCAATAGCCTTTTGAAGAAACTCTTTTAGACTAACAGGCTCCAGTGACGCACTTAGAATATCTGCCAAAACACGCTGAGACTGGTCTTTACGCTTTGCAATCTCTTTGGCTTTCTTGCTTTCTGTTACGTCACGCAAGACACCGACAAAACCTCTGGCTCCCACAACATCCAATGGCGTAACAGTTAATTCAAGTGGAAACAAACTCCCATCTTTACGTCGCCCAAACAAATCACGCGTATGATTCAAAATTCGGGGCTCATACAACTTCGACTCTCGAGTAAAACTCTTATGCTCCTCCTGCTCTTTTTCTGGCAATAAAAGAGAAACATCTTTCCCGATCACTTCCCCGGCTAAATAGCCAAATATTTTTTCAGCGGCTGGATTAAACGCGTCAACAATCCCATCATCACTAATGGCCACAATACCATCAGCCACCACATCAACAATCGCCTTCTGTCGGGTTTCGCTCACTCTGATCTTATGCTTCAG
>JBNKYV010000159.1:0-15853 GCA_050301075.1 Gammaproteobacteria bacterium | reverse complement strand
GCCGAGTCGTCTGATGAATTAGATTTGTCTGATAGTGCTTCCTTGGATGAATTGGCTGCGGAAATGCCGGATGAGTTGAATGTTGAGGATTCATCTTTAGCGGGCTTAGGTGATAGCGTTGCTCAAGAGGCCGAAGAGGCTGTTGCTGGGTTAGATGAAAGTTTGGCTGATTTTGGCGATGATTTGGCCGATAGCGACCTGAGTCTGGAGGATTCGGTTGATAATCTGGACGATCTGTCCGCCGAGCTGGATGATCTTACAGAAGGTCTGTCAGATCTGGATATTGACCTTCCAGAAGCTGAAAAGTCTGATGCTGCGAAAGGTGAAGCTGATGATAAATGGAGTTTAGAGCCAGCAGTTTCGTCTTTTGAATCTCGTGAATTGAAAGCGACTGATACTGATAACGGCTATTCTCCAGTCAGTAATGTTCATCAGTCTGCAACGGAAGGGCGTTCTCTAGATCACTTGAGTCTCGATAATGAGGCGGATATCTCTTCCGATCTTGATTCCGCGTTTGATGAGGCCATGATTGCAGAGCCTGAACTGGGTGAAGACTTGGATGAAGCGGATATCTTCGATAGCTCAGACGATATCGTGGGAACCAAGCTGGATTTGGCTCGTGCTTATATAGACATGGGTGACCAAGATGGTGCTCGTACCATCCTGGATGAGGTAGTGAAAGAGGGAGATGATAGTCATCGCTCAGAAGCTGAGCAATTGATGCAACAAATCTCTTAATCTCTGCGTAGTTATTAAATGAGCGCGGGCGCCGGCATGGCTGAAAAAGTGCATCCGGTTGTCCGCGTTTTTTGTTTTATCACCTTTGCATTTTTTCTCGCTTTGGGCTCGCCTGCCCAGCTTGGTGTGGGAACACTCTTAATTGTTGCCCTTTATGCACGTAGTGGGCGAACCGCCTTAAATAAGGCGTGGCCGATGTTACGTCGTATGCGCTGGTTTTTTCTTTCAATCTTTCTTTTGTATCTTTTTATTTCACCTGGCGAATCACCGGTAGATAGTGGCACTTGGAATTTGTCTTTTGCCGGTATTGGTTTGGCGCTGCACCGTGTGTTCGTTCTGGTAGTGATGGTGCTGGCTGTGTGTTGGCTGCTGCATAACAGTAAAAGAGAGGAGCTCGTATCTGCTCTTTATCGCATCGTCTGGCCGTTAACGTGGCTAGGGTTGTCGCGCGAGCGTTTTGCTGTACGAACCGTATTGGCGCTTGAGTCGATTGATGGCGCTCAGTATAGCGTTACGGAAAGGGCTAAGCAGGCGATTAAAGGTGATGCAGTGATGAGTGCTTACGCTGATGCCGCTTCGAACGCGTTTAATGATGTATTAAAGCAGGCTGATGAACAGCCATTGCGCGAAGTTGAATTGGACGTTTCAACCACCCCCGCCGTAGTTCAGTGGGGGTGGTTGTTTCTCGTTGCTGGGTTGATGCTGTTGCCCAATCTCTTTTAGGCGAGTTTTAGCACCAGGCCTGCCAGCGGTGGCAGGGTTAGCTCAATTGAATAAGGGCGATCCATCCAAGGGATCTCCTGGCTTTGAATGAGGCCGCCATTGCCCATATTGCTGCCGCCGTAATGCTCCGAGTCGGTGTTGATGGCTTCTTGATAAGCGCCGGCAACAGGCACGCCAATGCGATAGTTTTGTCTTGGCACTGGTGTGAAGTTGAGAATGGTAATGACAAATTCATCCCCGTGGCGGCGCAAGTAAGTTAAGACTGATTGGCCTGAGTCATGGCAGTCAATCCACTCAAAACCGTGGTGATCAAAATCATGGTAGTGCAGCGCAGAAATATTGCGGTAATTGTGGTTTAGGTCTGCAACGAGCTTTTGCACGCCAGAATGATTGGGGTAGTCAGTGACATACCAATCTAATGGCGCGGCGTAATTCCACTCTCGGCCTTGGCCAAACTCACAGCCCATAAACAATAGTTTCTTGCCTGGGTGTGTAAACATATAACAGTAAAGCAAACGCAAATTTGCAAAACGTTGCCATTCATCGCCGGGCATTTTGTAAAGCATAGAGCCTTTGCCGTGCACAACTTCGTCGTGCGAGAACGGCAAAATGAAGTTTTCTGTAAACGCGTACAACAGGCTAAATGTTAGTTTGTTATGATGGTACTGGCGATAAACCTGATCTTGAGCAAAGTAATCGATAATGTCATTCATCCAGCCCATGTTCCACTTCATGCTGAAACCCAAACCACCTAAATAGATCGGGCGTGACACCATCGGCCAGGAAGTTGACTCTTCGGCCATTACTAATGAGCCGGGATGTAATTCATGTGCCGCTGTGTTCAGTTGGCGAATAAATTGGATTGCTTCAAGGTTTTCGTTGCCGCCATGAATGTTGGGGATCCACTCATCTGCTTCGCGCGAATAATCGAGATATAGCATTGAAGCGACGGCATCAACACGTAGGCCGTCAATGTGGAATTCTTCCAGCCAGTAGAGTGCGCTAGAGAACAAAAAGTTGCGTACCTCGTTGCGGCCATAGTTAAAAATCAGTGTGCCCCAATCTTTGTGCTCGCCCAGGCGTGGATCTTCGTGTTCATATAGAGCGCTACCATCGAAGCGCGCCAAGCCGTGAGAATCTTTTGGAAAATGGCCGGGAGCCCAGTCCAGAAAAACGCCGATATCGTTTTCGTGGCAGTAATTAACGAAGAAACGGAAATCATCCGGTGAACCAAAACGACTAGTGGGTGCGTAGTAACCAATGGTTTGGTATCCCCAGGAGCCATCAAATGGATGTTCTGTAATGGGGAGTAATTCGATGTGGGTAAACCCCATTTTTTTTACGTATTCAACAAGCCTAACGGCAAGTTCGCGGTAGTTAAGAAAGTTGCCATCTTCGTCTTGTTGCCACGAACCTAGATGAACCTCGTAGATTGAGAGTGGATCATGCAGCCAGTTGCTCTCTTTACGTTTATCCATCCATGATTGGTCATCCCAAGAAAAACGATCATCAGCATTTACGATTGATGCTGTGCTTGGGCGTAACTCAAATTGTCTGCCATAAGGGTCAGCCTTCAATAGGAGGGCGTCGTTATGGTTAGAACGAATCTCAAATTTGTATAGCGTTCCCGCGTCCAAGCCGGGAATAAATAGCTCCCATATTCCTGTGGAGCCCCGTACGCGCATAGGATGGCAGCGCCCGTCCCACTGGTTAAAGTCGCCCACAACGCTGACGCGTTGAGCGCTCGGTGCCCATGTGGAAAACAGCACCCCTTTAATGCCTTCTACTTCTGCAACGCGAGCGCCTAAAATGTTATGTGCATGCCAGTGTTTGCCTTCCCCAAATAGGTGTAAATCAAACTCTGATAATACAGGCATAAAACAGTAGGGATCATAATCGACGTGTGTGTTGTTGTGGTCGTCTGTCCAGCTGAATTGATAGTGAACAGGGACGCTTTTTGTGTCACCGGACCACTGAAACAGGTCGGTTCCTTCAATACGTTCAAGCTGAATGTCGCAGTCAACAATACGCACTTCTTTGGCGCGCGGAATGAATGCACGAATAACACCTTTGTTGTCTTCCGCCGGGTGGCGACCCAGAACAGAAAATGGGTCATGATGGCGAGCGTCGATAATGCGTTGTAACTCAGATGTAATCATTTTGTCCTGCACAGCAACCACTAAAAGGGTATGATGGATGGGAATAATTAGATAAGATCATAGCATACGTTATATCGCGTTCTCGTTGCTACTGTCGATGTGGAACTGCGCGTTATAACGAAGGCCAACCTGTATCAATATAACCAGTGGGGTGGTGATATTTTATGTCTCAAGACGATGCTCGTTTTATTAGTCGTTTAACAAAAGGAACTCTGGCACTTATTCTGGCGGGCGGTCGTGGCACACGACTTAAGCAGTTAACTACATGGCGCGTTAAACCAGCGGTACCCTTTGGTGGTAAGTTCCGAATTATTGATTTCCCTCTTTCGAATTGTATTAACTCCGGTATTCGCCGAATCGGCGTATTAACCCAATATAAATCTCACTCACTTATCCGTCACATCCAACAGGGGTGGGGGTCTTTTCGTGGTGAGTTCGGTGAATTTATCGAGTTGCTGCCTGCACAACAACGTATTCAGGAATCATGGTATTCAGGCACAGCTGATGCCGTTTATCAAAACATTGATATCATCCGCGCCCACAACCCTGAGTATGTTTTGATTCTTGCTGGCGATCATATCTACAAGATGGACTATGGTCCCATGCTGGCACATCATGCTGAAAACAATGCGGATATGACGATCGGTTGTCTTGAGGTGCCTGTTGAAGAGGCAAAAGCGTTTGGTGTGATGAGTGTAGACGACGAAGGTCGCATCATTGATTTTAATGAGAAGCCTGAAAATCCAACTCCAGCACCAGGTCGTGAAGATATCGCGCTGGCGTCAATGGGGATTTACATTTTTAGCACTCAGTTTTTATATGAACAGCTAATTACCGATGCGGATAAAGAAGCATCTTCCCACGACTTCGGAAACAATATCATTCCGTCGGTCATCAAAACGCATCGTATTTTCTCTTACGCTTTCCGCGACGTTCAAACCGGCGCGCAAAGTTACTGGCGCGATGTGGGTACGGTTGATGCATTCTGGCAAGCGAATATGGAATTGGTTTCCGTGACGCCTGAGTTGAATCTATATGATGAAAACTGGCCTATCTGGACCTACCAAGAACAGCTGCCACCAGCAAAATTTATTTTTGATGACGAAGGCCGACGTGGTCAGGCAATCGACTCCATGGTCTCCGGTGGTTGTTTGATCTCTGGAGCTACTGTGCGCAAATCTTTGTTGTTCTCGAATGTGCGTGTGCACTCGTTTAGTGAGATTCAAGACAGCGTCATCCTGCCTGAAGTAGAAGTCGGTCGTAACTGTAAGATTACGAAGGCGGTTATCGATAAAGGTTGTAAGATTCCATCTGGCACTGTGATCGGTGAAGATCTTGCCGCTGATGCTGAGCGTTTCCATGTAACTGAAAGCGGTATTGTGTTGGTAACTCCTGAGATGTTGGGCCAAGAATTACACTATGTCAGATAAATCACCGTTGAAGGTGGTGCTGTGCTGGCACATGCACCAGCCAAACTATTTTGATCCAGTGGCAGGTGAATACCATCTGCCCTGGACTTACCTCCACGCCATTAAAGACTATGTCGATATGGCGGCGCACATTGAAGCAACCCCTACTGCTAAAGCGGTCGTGAACTTTGCGCCCGTATTGCTGGAGCAGTTGGATGATTATGCTAAGCAGGTACAGGCCTTTTTGCAGGACGGTAGTCCGATAAAAGACCCGCTGCTTTCATCATTGGTTAATCCCGTATTACCAACGGATAAAGAATCACGTATTGCCTTGATTAAGGCATGCTTACGCGCTAATGAGAAGACTATCATTCATCGTTTTCCTGCTTACCAGCGCTTGGCTGATATTGCTGCGCACTTGGCAGAACATGCCGATGAATGGATGTACATCAACAGCCAGTACACAGCGGATATTGTGACTTGGTATCACCTTGCATGGCTCGGTGAAACCGTTCGGCGTAACGATGAACGTGCAAAAGCGCTGATTGAAAAAGGCTGTGGGTTCACTATGCATGAGCGCCGCGAGCTGATGGTGTTGATTGGTGAATTACTGAGTGATGTTATTGGCCGTTATCGCCGCTTGGCTGAGCGCGGACAGGTTGAGCTGTCTGTTACACCTTATACTCATCCTATTGTGCCATTGTTGTTGGATATTAATAGCGCGCGGGAAGCGATGCCCGATGTAACACTGCCGTTAGCCGATCACTATCCTGGCGGTGAGGAGCGCTCTGTTTGGCATATCCAAAAAGGTATCGAAACATTCGAACATTATTTTGGGCATAAGCCGCAGGGCTGTTGGCCATCAGAAGGCTCTATGAGTATGCATACACTCAAACTGCTGGATGATGCCGGATTTAAATGGGCTGCCAGTGGTGAAAGCGTGGGGCGTAATAGTTTGAATCTGGAGCAAACGCCAGATGAGTTGCGTCATCACCAAACGGTGCACCAGCCCTATCGCCCAGAAGGGCAAGATATTTCATGTTTCTTCCGTGATGATGGTTTGTCTGATCTGATTGGCTTTGCCTACTCAGACTGGCATGCGGATGATGCGGTAGGGGACTTTGTCACTCATCTGGAAAATATTGCCAGCGAACGTGCGGGCCACCCAAATACGGTTGTTTCTGTCATTCTTGATGGCGAAAACGCTTGGGAATATTATCCTGAAAATGGCTATTATTTTTTAAGTGCCATTTATAAGCGTTTAGCCGAACATCCGGGAATTGAGCTAACGACATTCTCTGAAGCGTTGAGCAAAGCCTCTACGCCAGCGCCAGCTTTGCCGCATATTGTTGCCGGTAGTTGGGTTTATGGCACCTTCTCAACCTGGATTGGTGGTGAAGATAAAAACCGCGGTTGGGATATGTTGGTGGATGCCAAGCGCACCTACGATCGCGTTATGAGTACGCGCCAGTTTTCAGACGAAAAGAAAGAGCAGCTGTCGCGCCAGCTTGCTGTGTGCGAAGGGTCGGATTGGTTCTGGTGGTTTGGGGACTACAATCCATCAGAGGCGGTGAGTGATTTTGAAAGGCTTTATCGTTTACAACTAACCACGCTGTATCAAATGATGGGCGAGGAACCACCAGAGTATTTGGCTCACAGCTTTACGCATGGCGGTGGTAATCCCGCAGCGGGTGGGGTGATGCGCCAGGGGCAGGCCAATTAAGGAATAATTTGTGACACAACATATCTCTCCTCTTAGCCAGCGTCGTGCTGGTGTGTTGCTCCATCTGACATCGTTGCCGGGAGGAGAGGGTGTTGGTGACCTCGGGCCAGATGCCTTTCGCTTTATTGATTTTCTCAAAGCCAGTGGTGTCAGCGTGTGGCAAATGTTGCCGCTGGTACCGACACATGGTGATCTTTCCCCTTATCAAGGTTTATCTGTTCACGCAGGCAATCCGTTAGTAATCAGTCTTCACCTGTTGCAAGAGTGGGGATGGTTGGATGAAGAGATTAATCATCCTAAAGAAGATTTTGTTGCCTACCGCCTGAATGTTTTAAAAGATGCCTATAAAGGATTCCAAGATAACGCAGACGATGAAGCGAAGGCCGAGTTCCAACAGTTTGTCGACACGCACCAGCACTGGTTGGAAGACTATGCAATGTTTCAGGCAATACGTCAGGCACATGGGCATGGCTCATGGTTGGATTGGCCAGAAGCACTGCGTGACCGGCAGCCAAAGGCCTTAGCTGTAGCCTCAAAAGAATTGGCTGCTTCAATCGATTATGTTCGTTTTGAGCAGTTTGCCTTTTTCCGGCAGTGGAATCACTTGCGTAGTTATGCACAAGAGCATGGCATTTTGCTGTTTGGCGATATGCCAATCTTTGTTGCACACGATAGTGCCGAAGTGTGGGCGAATCGCGAATACTTTGCGTTGAATGACAAAGGTCAAACAGAGGTGGTAGCGGGTGTGCCGCCAGACTATTTTTCTGAAACAGGCCAGCGTTGGGGAAACCCGCATTATCGTTGGGATGTGATGCGGGCGGATAACTTTAAATGGTGGAAGTCGCGCATTACTACCCAGTTAGAGATGTTTGACTGGATTCGTATCGATCATTTTCGTGGCTTCGAAGCATACTGGGAAATACCAGCGGAAGAAGAGACTGCAATCAACGGCCGTTGGATACAAGCACCCGGTGATGATCTGTTTCATGCCCTGCATGAACAGTTTGATCCACTGCCATTAGTTGCGGAAGACTTGGGCATTATCACAGAGGAAGTTGATGCCCTGCGCAAAAAGTACAACATGCCAGGCATGAAGATTCTTCAATTCGCTTTTGGTGGTGATGCCAGCAATCCTTATCTACCTCATAACCAAACCCTGGATAGCGTGGTGTACACCGGCACGCATGATAATGATACAACGGTGGGTTGGTATCAAACATTGCCGGAAGAGGTGAAAGTACACGCCACGGAATATCTTGGTCTTCCAGCGGAAGAGATGCCCTGGCCACTGATTCGTTCAGCGCTGGCATCGGTTGCTAGTTTGGCAATCGTACCGATGCAGGATTTGCTGGCGCTGGATGGCAATCACCGAATGAATACGCCGGGTACAACGGATGGCAACTGGCGTTGGCGGTTTGAGTGGGCGCAGATGGATGATTCACTCGCGCCAAAATTACAGTCACTTATTCATTTATACGGGCGGTAGTCTCTCGCTCTTTATTTGATAACGCGGTTGTGTCAACCATACGAAGCTCTTGCACGTTTCTAGTTGTGTCTTTGTATTAGAGAGTGGAGTAATAAATGCCTAGACTTTACTTGCTGCGAGTATTGATAAAGCCAGTGCTTCATCTGATTGTTGCATTGTCCATTACGTTCCCTGTGCTTGCTTATTCAGCAGATAACTCATTCCAGCAGCGGCCGGTAAGTAAAACTCACAAGCCAGCAGTTAAGGCAGCGCGCAAGATGGATAAAGCCTCCCGAGCTGCTAATGAGCATAACCAGAAACGTCCAGATCAGAATGCAAAGAGGCAGAATGTGCGTGATGGCAATGAACGTAATGGAGAAAACTCACCAACCTCTCTTACGGTAAGTGATCATGCGGCGCGAGATGTGGGCACGCTTAATTCGTTAAAGCGTTCGGGGATTGGAAATGTCCTGACTCGTGGATCTGATAAAGAGTCTGCCAGTAAGGAGAGCCTGCCAATACCACCCCTTAATGATTTACCCCTTGAGGGGAGGGAAGACCCGTTTGCACCGGTGGAGATAGACCAAACCCCCGGTAACAAGAAAGCCAAAAAGCAGGTCTTTGATAGGGATGGGGTTGATATCGATTTGCACTAATCGATAGGTATAGCCGTTCTGTCCACTACCTTTCTCAATACAAAACTCGAATGCACTCCTGTGACCCCTTCGATGCGGGTGATTTTATTGAGCAGTAATTCTTGGAAGGCATCCATATCTTTCACGACGACCTTTAATTGATAATCTGCTGACTGGCCGGTGATCAAAAGGCACTCCAGTACTTCGTTCAGGCGTGAAATCTTTTTCTCAAAGTTGGCAAAGCGCTCGGGGGTGTGGTGATCCATGGATATATGGATTAAAGCCATGAGTGAGAGGCCAAGCTGCTTCGCATCTACCATGGCCCGGTAACCCTGAATTAGGCCGCTCTCTTCCAGTGCCTTTACCCGTCGCAGGCATGGCGAGGGGGATAGGCCTATGCGGTCTGCCAGGGACTGATTGCTGATGTTCCCCTCTTCCTGGAGGATGCTGAGTATCTGTTGGTCGTATCGGTCTAGGGGCATGGGAATTCAGTGTTTAGTGTGTTTTGGGTTTAATATTCCGAAAAATGTCTTTTATTTGAAATATTATAGCTAAAAATCAGAATTTGACGAATTATTTGCAATAAAATGCCGCGTGATTTGATCTATTATTTCTTTGCTTGTTACTTCAAGCAAATTTTGGCCTGCGGCGCACCAAGCCTGGCCAATCCGCGATGCGCTCTCCCCACAAGGGAGGGCGCGTTCAAGCCACCATCCATGGCATGAATGGTAAGCGGTTATTAAGAGGGGGAGAGGGATGGTCGTAGTGCCCTCGCCCTGACTCTAACAAATCTTGGTTCGCCCAGGGATATTTAACACCAGGAGCAATAGATGAAACCTTTTGACCACAGCAAATACCGTCCAGCGCCAGCGGTGCCGATTACCAATCGCCAATGGCCCAATCGCCGTATCGAAAAAGCGCCTATTTGGGCAAGCGTTGATCTGCGTGATGGTAATCAAGCACTGATTGAGCCGATGAATGTCGCTCAAAAACGTAAGCTGTGGTCTTTGCTGGTTAAGCTGGGTTTCAAACAGATTGAGATCGGTTTTCCAGCAGCAAGTCAGGCGGATTACGATTTCGTGCGCTGGTTGATTGAAGAGAATCAAATTCCTGATGATGTTCAGGTGCAGGTCTTGGTGCAGGCGCGCGAGGCGTTGATCGAAAAGACCTTTGAGGCGCTGAAAGGGGCTAAGCGTGCTGTGGTGCACGTGTATAACTCCACCTCTACTGTACAGCGCGAAAGAGTTTTCTCTATGGATCGTGAAGGCATTACGGCTATCGCTGTCAACGGTGCCAAGTGGTTAAAGCGCGAATCCGAGAAGTACCCTGAAACAGAATGGCAGTTCGAATATTCGCCGGAGAGTTTCAGTAACACCGAGATGGATTTTGCAGTTGAAATCTGTAACGCCGTCATCGATGTGTGGCAGCCTACGCCGGATAACAGATGTATTATCAATTTGCCTGCAACCGTAGAGTCCGGCACACCAAATGTTTTTGCTGATCAGGTTGAGTACTTTTGTACGCATGTGCAAAAGCGTGACAGCATCGTTGTTTCATTGCACACGCATAATGATCGTGGATGTGCCGTCGCGGCTGCTGAACTTGCCTTGTTGGCAGGAGCCGATCGTGTAGAAGGTACCTTGCTGGGTAATGGCGAGCGTACTGGCAACATGGATGTCGTAACCATGGCGATGAATCTGTATAGCCAGGGTATAGATCCACAATTGGATTTGTCCAACCCGAACGAAATTATCGAAGTCACTACCGAGTGTACCAACATTCCAGTACATCCTCGCCATCCCTGGATTGGTGAATTGGTGTACACCGCATTCTCCGGTAGTCATCAGGATGCTATTCGCAAATGTTTGCGTATTCAAAAAGAGGATGAAGCCTGGCAGGTTGCCTATTTGCCAATCGATCCCCAAGACTTGGGGCGTGATTATCAGGCCATTATTCGTGTAAACAGTCAGTCTGGTAAGGGCGGTGTTGCTTTTGTCTTGGAGCGGGATTTTGGTTTGCATTTGCCTAGATGGATGCAAACAGAATTGTCTGGCGTTGTGCAGAAGATCAGTGAAGAGCAAGGTGGTGTTGTCGATAGCGATACGATCTATAAAGCCTTTGTCGATAACTTTGTGAAGGATGGTTCCCCTGTTCAATTAAAAGGCTATCAGCTGAATAACAATGGCGAGCGCGATGTGATTGAGTTGAAGGTTGTGGCAGATGGAGTGGAGAAATCTTTGCAGGGTGAAGGTGAAGGTGCCATCTCAGCTTTTATCAATGCCTGGAGTCAGTACTCAGGACAACCACTAAACGTATTGGACTATTCAGAGCACTCTCTGGAAGAGGGCACCAATGCGGAAGCCGTGGCCTATGTTCAGTTGGATGTTGGTGGTGCGCGGATCAGTGGAGCAGCACTGGACCACGATACGGTGAGTGCATCACTAAAGGCTGCCATTTCTGCCTTAAATCGATTTTCAGCAATTCAAAGCCTTCAGCAGGCGAAAAGCGCATAGCGAGAAACACCAGCCAATATCGTAGAAATTGAAAGGCCGGGGCAGTGATGCTCCGGCCTTTTTTATTGTGTGCCTCAAATTGTACGGCCTCTTTTATATAGTCAGGAGCCGCAATATTCATTTCTAGTGCATCGCCTCTATAACGCGCTCTTTTGTTGTGCAATCAAATTCCCATATATGCACCGTTTAATAAATTTCTATAAATAAAACCTAGTGCCATCATAAGGTTAGAGCAGGAAATCTGGGTTGGCACACCCCTTGCAAAACCAGTGACAAAGCTTAATGAAGAGATTTTGGAATATGAAAACTGTTCTGATCAATGATGAAAATCTCTCTTCCAAAGAGTTGGAAGATGTTTTGGCCGAAGAAGGTCATGAGATTTCAATGCGTGCGGATATGCAGGACGTGCTTTTGAACAAGGTGAAGTTAACAGACGCTGAGTTAATGTTGCTTAACGTAGAGCAGCTAGACCAGGGAGCTGTTAAGCAGTTGCGTTTGATTGCACAACAATACGCTTTGCCGATCGTAATCTTTGCCAAGTGTGAAGGTGATGTAAAAGTGAGTGAAGTCGTTAAGTCGGGTGTTAGCGCATACGTGGTTGATGGACTCAATAAGCAGCGTGTTCGCCCAATCATAGAAGTTGCACTGGCTCGCTTTAGTCAATTCAAATCCCTGGTGGAAGAGGTTGTGAATGCGAAGCAGGCATTGCAAGAGCGAAAAGATATTGAAAGAGCAAAAGGAATTCTAATGAAACAAAAGAGCTTCAGTGAGGATGAAGCCTATAAAGTATTGCGCAAAGCAGCGATGGACCAAAACAAACGCATTGCTGACATAGCAAAAAGTATTATTGGTCTGTCTCAGATTCTTGCTTAAAGGATTTTAAGTCGATCTTAAAACGTGTGGAACCATTGGTGGTTCAAATTTGGGTAGTGGTGCCCATTTACAGGCGTAGTGTGTATTGCTTGTAAATGGGCTTTTTTTTGGATATTCACAGGTGTAGTAAGGCGATGGCTGTTGCCGTTGAAAAATATTCCAAGCAAAAAGTGCAAAAGCATACGTTGCCGCAGTCTCCGGTAGTTATCGTTGGTAGCGGGCCGGTCGGTGTGCGTACCGTGCAAGAGTTGCTGCGCTTAAACCCATTCCAAGAGATCGTTATTTATGGCGACGAGCCGTATGAACCCTATAACCGGGTTCGGCTTACACAAATTTTAGCAGGGCATTCGACCTGGGCAGATATATTCAACTCACTGCGCTTGCCTGAAACCGATAATCTTATAAAGCGTTACAACTGCCCCATTACCGAAATTGATGCTAACGCAAAAACTGTTACCGACTGTCACGGTAACAAACAACCCTATTCGAATCTGGTTCTAGCGGTAGGGTCGCGCCCCCATGTACCTAATATAGACGGTGTTGATCTTCAGGGGGTTTATACATTACGCGATATGTCCGATGTTCAGCATCTTGCGGCACGTCGCGTACGTACACGTAAAACATTGGTGATTGGTGGTGGTTTGCTAGGTATTGAGGCGGCTCGCGCATTACAGCGTAGCCACACCGAAGTATCGATCATTCAGCACGGCTCACGTCTAATGTCCAATCAGTTAGATGAAAAAGCATCAGGGATGATTAGAGAACACCTTATCTCCTTGGGAATAAAAGTTTACTTGAGGGATGGTGTTCAGGAAGTGTTGGGTGACCGCCTAGTGAGTGGTGTGCGCTTGCGCAGCGGTAAAGAGCTTGAATTCGATACAGTTGTTTTGGCGACGGGAATTACACCTAATACATTACTCGCGCGGAAATTGGGGCTCAGTGTTGGTCGTGGTATTCGCGTGGATGATCAATTGCGCACGTCAAACCCGTTTATATATGCAGTAGGTGAATGCACAGAGCATCGCGGAAAAGTATATGGCCTCGTGGCACCGGGGCTAGAACAGGCATCTGTCGCTGCATACTCCATTCTTAATCGTAAAGCGAGTTACCTCGGTAGTATTGCCGCGGCTCACTTGAAGGTGGTTGGGGAAAATGTCTTTAGTATTGGTGAAGTCACTGAGAACGATATAAGTAATCTTGATCGTACCTATGAATTCACTCGAAGTAATGGCGCTTACAGAAAATTGGTTGTCAGGCGCGGGCGTCTGGTCGGGGCTGTTTCCATTGGTGAATGGTCCGAGTTAAGCCGTGTTCAAGAGGCGGTCACCCATCAGCGTCGCGTATGGCCATGGCAGGTTTTGCGCTTTAAAAAACAGGGCGATCTTTGGTTGCCACAAGAGGCGCAGGATATTCATCAATGGCCGGCAACGGCAACGGTCTGTAACTGCACAGGGGTTACGCGGGGTGCGTTAAGCGCAGCAATCCAGGGTGGCTGCAAGAGTGTAAACGATCTCGCTCAATGCACCGGTGCTTCAAGTGTTTGTGGTAGCTGTAAACCCAAGCTGTCTCAAATGTTGGGGCAAAATGCAGAGCCAATAGTGGAGAAAGGGCGTTTAGGCGTTATCGTTTCATCCATTTTGGCGGCCTTAGTGACCCTAATGATTGCCTTTGTGCCCTCAATTGGTTTCTCGGATAGCGTTCAATCCGGCTGGCATATTAGCGAACTGTGGCGTGATGGGTTTTATAAACAGGTCACTGGCTTCACATTGCTAGGGTTGTCCGTTCTGGCGTTAATCATGTCGCTGCGCAAGCGCATTAAAAAATTCACTGCCATTAACTTTGGTTTATGGCGCGCATTACATGCTGTTCTAGGTTTGACTGCAGTTGCAGTATTGATTTTTCATACCGGTCTTAGCCTGGGAAGTCATCTCAATTTCGCCTTAATGATGTGCTTTATGGGGATTATGCTGGTAGGCGCGATTGCTGGTGCAGTGACGGTGTATGAGTCGCGCAACCCCAGTTTGGCGATTGGAAGATGGAGGCGTTGCGCAACCTGGGCACATATATTTTTGTTCTGGCCATTGCCTGTTTTATTGGGCGCCCACGTTCTCAAGACGTATATGTATTAGGAGGCGCCATGAAAAGCAGTAACGTGAAATGGTGGTTGATGTGGTTATGTGGCAGTGTGTTGCTGGGAGCGTATTACGCCAGTGCCATGCAGGGCAATAATGAAGATGTGTTTTTGCCCGGCCAGACAAGTCACGGTCATTATCAGATAGAGCTTGCATGCGATGTGTGCCATGGTGAGGCGTTTGATGATGAAAGCGTCATGCAAAAGGCCTGTGTAAGTTGCCACAAAGAAGAATTGGAAAGAGTAGATGACTCTCATCCGCGTAAAAAGTTTACCGATCCGCGCAATGTCGATCGCTTGGAAAAACTGGATGCCCGTTATTGCGTTACCTGTCACGGGGAACACAAACCTGATATTACGGCTGATATGGGGGTTACTCTGCCAAAGGATTTTTGCTTCCTGTGTCATCAAGAGGTAGCAAAGAATCGCCCCAGTCACGAAGGATTACCATTTGATGGCTGTGCGGCTGCTGGGTGCCACAATTACCATGATAACAAAGCACTGTATGAGGATTTCTTGGTAAAACACGGTAATGACGAGGCGACAAAGGTAGGGGTTACACTGCCGGTACGAAATCTCGCTGAGTTCTTGTCTAAAACTGAAGAGAGAGACTCTTCTCCGTTGAGCATGAATGACGCGGATAAACCAACATTCATTAACGTTAAAGAATCGCTGATGAGTGAGTGGCTGGCTAGTGGCCATGCCCAGGCTGGTGTTAATTGTTCCTCATGCCATATGGCGAAAGGCGTGTGGGCTGACCGGCCTCAACAATCGGTATGTAAACAGTGTCATGGCACTGAAACTAAAGGGTTCCTCGCGGGGAAGCATGGAATGCGTTTGGCTCAAGGACTGAGCCCACTTACACCCGCGGCGGCGCGGCTACCAATGAAACAGGAGCGGCATGACGAACAGATGTCATGCCAGAGCTGTCATGGTAGCCATTCTTATAACACGCAGTATGCGGCTGTCGATGCGTGTTTGACTTGTCATAACGACGAGCATTCATTGGCGTACAAGTCATCCCCTCATTTTGAGTTATGGCAGAAACAGGCGAACGCTGAACTAGAGGAAGGTGGTGGTGTGAGTTGTAGCTCTTGCCATATGCCTAGAGAAGTGACTCGTGAACAAGGTCATGCTCGGGTAGTGGTTCACCATAACCAAAATGACTTTCTCAGACCTAACGAGAAGATGGTGCGTAGTGTATGTATGCAGTGTCATGGTCTTGGGTTTTCGCTAAACGCTTTGGCAGATGCGCATCTGGTAGAAAATAATTTTAAGGGTAGCCCAAACAGCAATAATGAAAGTATTCGTATGGCTATTGGGCGAGAGACAAAAAAACAGTAAGGAATTGAAAAATTTTATAAACGATTTTCTTAAAAGTACTGAAGACCGCTCAAGATCAGGCGCAAAGTGGTTCCTGTAATGGGTGATCGAATACCTGCAATGGGGCAGCGTAAATAATTTGAATTTATGTTCACTATAGA
>JBNKYV010000158.1:0-10036 GCA_050301075.1 Gammaproteobacteria bacterium | reverse complement strand
GCTAACCGAGGTTGAGGGGAATATTTCAGAGGCGGCACGCCGTTTAAATATGCATCGTAGAACTTTGCAACGTGAGCTGCAAAAGCGGCCGGTTAAAAAATAGCGCCTTTAAATTAAACGCACGATAGTACTGCTTTCGTGCCTGTTTTCCAGGTTTTTTTTGGCTTGTTTGATGCCAGCGTACAAACAGGTGCTGGCGAATACATCTCAGTTAAATATTTTTTGGCTGTTTTTAGCGCCGATGCGGCTACTTTTCCGGCTGCGTAATGATAGTAATTTTTTTCACACTGAACCGGCGCACTGAGTGCGTAGCGTTTGCTGGTTTCAAAGGTGACCCAGGAGACAATCGGGAAATCATTGTTGGTCGTATCTACGCACACCCAAGAGTCTTCATCGATGATCATTTCGATGTGTGACAAACCGGCAATAGGAATTCTGATCGGCTGTGTAGAGTGCAAAACGGCACGCCGAATCGTATTGTACAACGGTGCTTCTACTGCACTAGTGTAAGTAGAGTAAGCTGGTACATCTGCTAATCGCCACATCATAACTCCTGCTCCTTGCCATCTGCTGCTTTACTCCTTGAGTTTTTAACGATTTGTTAAGCACTCATATAATTAAACGGCCATTAATAGAGTGATCTTGAGGTTTTATTCGCTCTTTTATTCGGCTGGTTAGATGGGCGTTTTGACGTTGATAGGGGGTAAATGGCGAATAATGTAGTGAGTTTTGGCGAAGCAAAGCGATGAGGGGCTCCTAACGAGGTGTGTGTGCTGTAAAAGATGCTCAAAAAACGCTACATGAGGGCTAGATGCTCGTGATACGCTTCTAACTGTAATACTTTACTGTTAATGTTCTATATAAGACCGTTTTGGTCTTGGCTATCTTTAAATCTGGTTGCTGTCTCCGGCAACGGCTCTTTAGAGCGTATTTGGGAGTATGTGGCAGCCAGCATCATGTTGGTGGCGCTCATTGTCACAATGGGCGTTAAATGTCGGTCACGTCAGGGCGATATAGTGGATAGCGCAAATTCAGAGCAAAGCGTTTTCTTATTTTTATCTGTTGATCCAATTCAAGGAGTTCGGCCATGCGTTTGGCAATGATCGGTTTAGGAAAAATGGGCGGCAACATGGTGCGCCGTCTGTGTCGTGGCGGCATTGAAGTGGTTGGTTACAACCGTTCTCAGGAGATTGTTCAATCTTTGGCTAAAGAAGAGGGGATGATTCCAGCGACATCGTTGCGCGAGGCGGTAGAGAAACTGACGGCACCACGTGTGGTTTGGTTGATGCTGCCATGTGGTGAGCCGACCGAACAAGCGATCAACGAACTGACCGAGATTCTTGAGCAAGGCGATGTCATTGTTGATGGCGGTAACTCTAATTATCACGACAGCCAGCGTCGTGGTGCCATGCTGGAACAGCAAGGTATTGGCTATGTGGATTCAGGCACCTCTGGTGGTATCTGGGGATTAGATAACGGTTACTGCTTGATGGTGGGTGGAAGTAAGAATGCCGTTGCTGAAGTGATTCCTGCATTGAAAGTATTGGCTCCAGGTGAAGACCGTGGTTGGGCGCATGTTGGCCCAATCGGTGCTGGCCACTTTACCAAGATGATTCACAACGGCATTGAGTACGGCATGATGCAAGCCATGGCTGAAGGCTTTGCTCTGATGAAAGGTAAAGACGAGTTTAATCTGGATCTAGCGCAGATTTCTGAATTGTGGCGTCACAGCTCTGTCGTGCGCAGCTGGTTGTTGGATCTGACGGCAGATGCATTGCAGCAAGATCAAAAACTGGCAGATGTTGCTCCTTTTGTACCTGACTCAGGTGAAGGCCGTTGGACTGTGATTGAGTCTATCGATCAAGGTACCGCAGCACCTGTGTTGAGCCTTGCTATGAGCATGCGCTTTACCAGTCAGGACCAGGAAGGTTATGACTTTAAACTGTTGTCCATGATGCGTAACGCTTTCGGTGGGCATGAGGTTAAAAAGGCTGGCGAATAATGAGCAAGATTGATCCGTGCACAATCGTCATCTTCGGCGCGACAGGTAATCTGTCGCGCGTGAAATTGATGCCAGCTCTGTATGAGCTGGAAAAAGAAGAGCGTTTGCCACAAGGCACGACGATTCTGGCATTTGGTCGCCGTCCCTGGAGTCAGGAGGAGTGGCGTGCCGAAGTTGTGCAGATGTTTGAAGAGAAGTTCCCCAACGGTTACGACAATGCGGCCTTTGATCGTTTTTGTAGTCGTATGGAATATTTTCAGGGCGATTTGACGGACGATGCTTCATACAAAGCATTAAGCGACAAGATTTGTCACGATGATGTGTGCAGCCATAACGCGCAGTTCTACATGTCGATTCGTCCTGCT
This sequence comes from Gammaproteobacteria bacterium, assembly GCA_050301075.1. Taxonomy (GTDB): domain Bacteria; phylum Pseudomonadota; class Gammaproteobacteria; order Tenderiales; family Tenderiaceae; genus JBNKYV01. The sequence continues at coordinate 7,669 of JBNKYV010000158.1, read as the reverse complement.
GAGTTTGGCACGGTTATCGAAAAGCTGGGCAACCAGGGGTTGCTGGATGAATCTCATGGCTGGCGTAGAGTTGTTATTGAAAAGCCTTTTGGTTACGACTTGCTTAGTGCGCAGTCCCTGCAAACTGCGTTGACCAAATATGTAAAAGAGCGCCAGATCTACCGTATCGATCACTACCTGGGTAAATCGACGGTGCGTAATATTTTGGTGTTCCGTTTTGCCAATCTGTTTCTCGAACCGTTGTGGAATCGTAACTACATCGATCACGTGCAGATCACCCATTCGGAAACCATCGGTATTGGTTCGCGTGCAGATTATTACGATGGTGCAGGCGCCATGCGTGACATGATTCAAAGCCATTTGATGCAGTTGTTTGCATTGGTGGCAATGGAACCACCGGCTGGGATGGATGATGAGTCGTTGCGTGATGAAAAAGTGAAGGTGCTCAAATCTGTGCGCCCCATTCCGCAAAACGCAGTCCATGCCCACGCTTTTCGTGGTCAGTACACTGCTGGCCGTGTAAACGGTAAAGCTGTGCCAGGTTATCTGGAAGAGCCTGGTGTGCCGTCAGACAGTACAACGGAGACCTATGCCGCGCTTAAGTTATACGTGGATAACTGGCGCTGGAAAGGTGTGCCTTTTTATGTGCGCACAGGTAAGCGCATGGCAGAGCCGGGGTCTGCTGTTTGTATTCGCTTTAAGCACCCACCGCAGCATCTCTTTCGTGGTGCCAAGATGGAGCAGCTACAACCCAACTGGTTGTTGTTAGGGATTCAGCCTAATGACTGTTTGAAAATGGAGCTAAACGTTAAAGAGCAAGGCGTGACGATGAAAACCCGTCTCACCAGTCTTGATGCCAGCTATCACGAGCCAGACACCAAGGCGTCTGATGCTTATGAAGACCTGTTGCTGGACGTGATGCGTGGCGATCACTCGCTATTCCTGCGTTACGACGAGGTGGAGTGGGCATGGCGCGTGGTCGATCCTATTCTTAAGGTGTGGTCGATGGAGCGCGATTTTATCAATACCTATCCAGCAGGAAGCTGGGGGCCGCGCGGTACTTATCGCCTGTTTGAGAGCGAAGACCAGTTCTGGCGTCATTCGCTGGATATTGAAGGCAGTGATGTGAGCTCAGAGGCGTTTTAAAAGGTCGATTGTTAGTCCTGACAGCTTGCTTGATTTGGGAGTAAACTGAAAAACGTTGGGTAAGAATAATAAAAAGGTAGGATGCATGATTGATTCCCCTGAGTGGAAGGCTCTGCTCGAGCATCGTGACGAAATGGAAAACGTTCACATGCGCGATATGTTTGATGAAGATCCGGATCGTTTCAAACGTTATTCGGTTTTGTTCAACAACATCCTGGTGGATTACTCCAAAAACCGTATCAACGATAAAACCATAAGGTTGCTGATGGATCTAGCTCGTGCGCGTGATGTGCAGGGCTGGACCTCTAAAATGTTCAAAGGTGAAAAAATCAATTTCACCGAAAAGCGCGCGGCTCTGCATGTTGCGTTACGTAATCGTGGTAATCGCCCTATCTACGTCGATGGCAAAGATGTCATGCCGGATGTCAATGCTGTGCTGGAAAAAATGCGCCGTTTCTCTGATGCGGTGCGTACCGGACGCTGGTTAGGTTTTACCGGTAAACGCGTTTCGGACGTGGTGAATATCGGTATCGGTGGTTCTGATCTAGGGCCCAAAATGGTGTGCGATGCATTGCAGCCATATAGTGACTGGGCAATCAAAGCGCACTTTGTTTCGAATGTGGATGACACGCAGTTGGTAGAAACGCTGCGTGGCTTGAACCCAGAAACCACGCTGTTCATCGTCGCCTCAAAAAGTTTTAATACCCAAGAGACTATCGTCAATGCTCGCTCCGCCCGTGATTGGTTACTGGAGGAGATGGGGGATGAGCGAGCGGTTGCCAAACACTTTGTTGCTCTTTCTACGAATCGCGAAAAGGTGATGGAGTTTGGTATCGATCCTGAGAATATGTTTGAGTTCTGGGATTGGGTTGGTGGACGTTACTCTCTATGGAGTGCGGTTGGCCTCTCCATCGCCATCTATTTGGGGATGCAAAATTTTGAAGTGTTGTTGCGTGGTGCACATGAGATGGATGAGCATTTCCGCAATGCACCGCTTGAACAAAACATTCCGGTTCTGCTGGGTATGCTGGGGGTCTGGTACAACAACTTCTTCGATGCGGATAGCCATGCGGTATTCCCGTATGATCAATATCTCTATGAACTGCCTGCTTACTTACAGCAGGGGGATATGGAGAGTAATGGTAAACAGACAGATCGCGATGGCAAGCGTGTAGATTATTCAACTGGACCTGTGATCTGGGGTAAACCCGGTACTAATGGCCAGCACGCTTTTTTCCAATTAGTGCATCAGGGAACCAAGTTGATCCCCGCTGACTTTTTGGCTGCTGTAGAGGCGCAAAACCCGCTGGGTGAGCATCATGCGATTTTGATCTCTAACTTCTTTGCGCAGACCGAGGCGCTTATGAAGGGTAAAACCCGCGAAGAGGTGCGTGTTGAATTGGACGCTAAAGGATATTCGGAAGCGGAAATCGAGAAGCTGGTTGATCATATGACCTTTGATGGCAATCGCCCCACTAATTCAATTCTTTTTCAACGTCTTGATCCCAAGACCATGGGTAGTTTGATCGCCATGTACGAGCATAAGATTTTTGTGCAGGGCATTATTTGGGGAATTAACTCGTTTGATCAAATGGGTGTGGAGCTGGGTAAACAATTGGCGAATGCAATTTTGCCTGAGCTGGAAACGGACGATGTTACCTCCAGTCATGACTCTTCAACCAATGGCTTGATCAATTTCTATAAAGACCGCCGTTCGTTTTAATTTCTTATTTTGATATCTCGGTAGTGGGGAGGTTTGCCTCCCCGCGCTGCTCGGTTTTTTTAATGTCGAGCCCCGGGCTGTTTCCGCTTTTCTCCAAAAAAGGTTAAAATTGCCGATTCGTTCTAACTGGCTGAAATGTTGGAAAAATTCTATAGCCGTCAGGTAGGGCGTTGAAACAGCAGTTTTTGGTGTTGGCCAGCTTGTGAAATGTGCTGGTGAATATTTTTAAGTCGCTGAAAATTAAGAAAAATAGTTTTAAGAGCGTTACGGAAATAATTTGGGCCGCAGTTAGGTAGTCCCTATGGCCCCGAGCAAAGGAGTGAGCAAACACCTTCTCCTTTGAGTCCCCAGATGCGTTTGATAAAGGGTGAGTGGCCTTGTTTGAGGCCCTTCACCCTTTATCAAAGATTTTTTAATGAAAGGTTGGAGCCTATATGACTCAGCAATCACAACTCCCTGATTTAGATTCTGTCGAAACCCAGGAGTGGCTGGAAGCCCTTGAAGCGGTTATCGAAAGCGATGGCGTTGAGCGTGCTCATTTTCTACTTGAGCAAATGATCGATAAAGCGCGTCGTTCGGGAGCAAATCTGCCTTATTCTGCAAATACTGCTTATGTGAATACGATTCCGGTTCACATGGAAGTGCCTCACCCTGGTGACCAGGCGATCGAAGATCGTATCCGTTCTTACATCCGTTGGAATGCGATCGCAATGGTAGTTAAGGCTAACCGTAAAGCGTCTGAGCTAGGCGGACACATCGCGTCATTTGCGTCATCTGCTGTTCTGTATGATGTGGGCTTTAACCACTTCTGGCGTGCCCCTACTCATGAGCACGGCGGTGATTTGGTCTATTCACAAGGTCATGCATCACCTGGTACCTACGCGCGTGCTTTCTTGGAAGGCCGTTTGACTGAAGAGCAACTGGACCATTTCCGCCAAGAGGTGGATGGCAAAGGTCTGCCTTCGTATCCGCATCCTTATTTGATGCCTGATTTCTGGCAGTTCCCAACCGTATCGATGGGCTTGGGTCCAATTATGTCGATCTATCAGGCTCGTTTTATGAAGTATCTGCAGCATCGCGGTTTGGCTAATACCCAGGAGCGTAAGGTATGGGCTTTCCTAGGTGATGGTGAGTGTGACGAGCCAGAATCTCTGGGTGCGATCTCTCTGGCTTCTCGTGAGAAGCTGGACAACCTGACATGGGTTATTAACTGTAACCTGCAACGTTTGGATGGGCCGGTTCGTGGTAACGGCAAGATCGTCCAAGAGCTGGAAGCTAGCTTCCGTGGTGCGGGTTGGAACGTTATTAAAGTGCTGTGGGGCTCTTACTGGGATCCATTGCTCGCCAAAGACAAAGAAGGTCTGCTGCAAAAACGCATGATGGAGTGTGTTGACGGCGATTTTCAAAACTACAAGTCCAAAGATGGCGCCTATGTGCGTGAACACTTCTTTGGTAAATATCCTGAATTGAAAGCCATGGTTGCCAAGATGACTGACGAAGACATCTGGCGCCTGAATCGTGGTGGCCATGATCCACACAAAGTATATGCTGCTTACCATGCAGCGATGCAATGCACAGATCAGCCAACTGTCATTTTGGCGCATACCGTTAAAGGTTACGGTATGGGTGCAGCGGGTGAAGCGCAAAACCGTACTCACTCACAGAAGAAACTGGGTGACGATGAGATGATCTACGTACGTGATCGTTTCAACATCCCGTTGAGCGATGAAGATGCGGCAGCAGGTAAATACTATGTGCCTGATGCTGACAGCCCAGAAATGAAATACATGCACGAGCGCCGCAAAGCGCTGGGTGGTTATCTACCTCAGCGTAATCAGACGGCTGCGCCACTGGAAGTGCCTCCGCTAGAAACTTTTGATGTGCTGTTGAAAGGTTCTGGTGATAAAGAGATGTCTACCACCATGGCTTATGTACGTCTGCTGACGTTGCTGTGCCGTGATAAGAAGATGGGTAAAAACGTTGTACCTATCGTGCCTGACGAAGCGCGTACTTTCGGTATGGAAGGTATGTTCCGTCAGTTGGGTATTTACTCTTCTGTTGGCCAGCTCTACACGCCTCAGGATAAAGACGAGATCATGTTCTATAAAGAAGATAAATCTGGTCAGATTCTGGAAGAAGGTATTAACGAAGCGGGTGCGATGTCTTCATGGATTGCTGCTGCAACGGCTTACAGCAACCATAACGTCAACATGGTGCCGTTCTATATCTACTACTCAATGTTTGGTTTCCAACGTATTGGTGACTTGGCATGGGCGGCCGGTGATATGCAAGCACGTGGTTTCCTGATCGGTGCAACTGCAGGTCGTACAACTCTGTCGGGTGAAGGCTTACAGCACCAGGATGGTCACGGCTTGATTCAAGCGGGTACCATTCCTAACTGTGTGAGCTATGACCCAACCTTCGGCTACGAGTTGGCAGTTATCGTACAAGACGGCCTGCGTCGTATGTATGCAGAGCAAGAAAACGTTTTCTATTACGTCACTACCATGAATGAAAACTACCAGATGCCTGCTATGCCTGAGGGCGTAGAAGAGGGCATCATCAAAGGTCTGTATCCGTTCCAGAAGGGTGGTAAGAAGAAACTACGGGTTCAACTGATGGGCTCCGGTACCATCTTCCGTGAAGTGATCAAAGCGGCTGATTTGTTGAGAGACGACTGGGGCGTGGAAGCAGACATCTGGGGTGCGCCGAGCTTCAACGAGCTGGCTCGTGAAGGTGAAGATTGTGAGCGTTGGAATCGTTTGAATCCTGCTGCTGATCAACGTGTACCTTATGTATCTCAGTGCTTTGACGGTGTTGAAGGCCCATTCATCGCGGCAACAGACTATATCCGCAACTACGCTGACCAGATCCGTAAGTGGGTACCTGGCCAATATGTGGTGCTGGGTACTGATGGTTTCGGTCGCTCGGATGTGCGCGCTAACTTGCGTCGTCACTTCGAAGTAGATAGCTACAGTGTTGTATTGGCTTCTCTGAAAGCGTTGGCTGACGAAGGTAAGATTCCAGCCAAGAAGGTTGAAGAGGCCATCGCCAAGTACAACCTGGATTCAAACAAACCAAACCCTCTGTATAACTAAGCGGAGGCAAGGAAGGTTATGAGCAAAGAAATTCTAGTTCCTGACATTGGTGATTTCTCAGATGTAGAAGTCATCGAAATTCTGGTAAGCCCAGGTGACGTGGTTGCCGCTGAAGATTCTCTGATCTCTGTTGAGTCAGATAAAGCAGCAATGGAAATTCCATGTCCCGAGGCCGGTGTTGTAAAAGAGTTAAAAATCTCTCTGGGCGATAAGGTTTCAGAAGGTAGCTTGATTTTGATCCTTGAGCCGGGTGAAGGCGCTGCTGTAGCGCCAGCGGCAGAAGCTCCTAAAGCAGAGGCGCCTGCTCCTGCAGCGGCACCTGCGCCAAAAGCAGAAGCACCTAAGCCAGCGCCGGCTGCTGCACCTGCACCAAGACAATCGCCTACTGCGCAAATTGATGAAGTGAGCTTTTCGAAAGCACATGCTTCACCTTCTGTGCGCAAGTTTGCGCGCGAACTGGGTGTAGATCTTGGCAAGGTTGATGGTACTGGTCGTAAAGGTCGTATTACTAAAGAAGACGTACAAGGTTTTGTTAAGCGTGCGTTGAGCCAGCCGGCTGCCGGTGGTGGTTTAGGTGTTGCGCCAATGCCTGAGATCGATTTCAGCCAATGGGGTGAGATCGAAACCAAACCGTTGACCAAGATCAATAAACTGACGGGTGAGTTCTTGCACCGCAACTGGGTGACTATCCCTCACGTAACTCAGTTTGATGAAGCTGATATCACTGATATGGAAGCTTTCCGTAAAGAGATGGCTGCAGAATACAAAGAGAAAGGTATTCGCATTACGCCTCTGGTCTTTATGATGAAGGCTGTTGTTTCTGCGTTGAAAGAGTATCCACGCTTTAACTCTTCACTGGATGCAACGGGTGAAAACCTGATTATGAAGCAGTACTACAATGTCGGTATTGCAGTGGACACGCCTGATGGTTTGGTTGTACCTGTAGTGCGTGATGTTGATCGCAAGACTCTGGTTGAACTGGCTGTTGAATTGGGTGAGATCAGCATTAAGGCTCGTGATAAGAAATTGAAACCTTCTGATATGCAAGGTGGTTGCCTCACTATCTCCAGTTTGGGTGGCATCGGTGGAACAAAATTCACTCCGATTGTGAATGCGCCTGAAGTGGCAATCTTGGGTGTTTCACGTTCCAAGGTGCAGCCAGTATGGAATGGTAAGGAGTTTGAGCCTCGTTTGATGCTGCCATTGTCATTGTCATATGACCACCGTGTTATTGATGGTGCTGATGGTGCGCGCTTTACTACCTTCCTGAGCCGCGTGTTGTCTGATACACGTCGCTTGTTGCTGTGATGGAGGTGGTGAAATGAGCAATGTGATCGAAGTAAAGGTTCCTGACATTGGTGATTTCAAGGATGTTGAAGTCATCGAGATTCTTGTTTCAGCAGGTGACAGCATTAACGCTGAAGATTCACTGATTTCAGTTGAGTCTGATAAAGCAGCGATGGAGATTCCTGCCCCACAAAGTGGTGTGGTTAAAGAAATTCTGCTGTCATTGGGTGACCAGGTTTCTGAAGGTAGTGCCATTCTTATGTTGGAAGTGGGTGGTGAAGCGGCTGCTTCAGCGCCCGCAGCCGCACCAGCGCAAGAGAGTAAACCTGTTCCAGCACCCGCTGCGGCTCCAGCAGCTGCGCCGGCTCCTGTAGCCGCGAGTTACAGCGGTGATGTTGATATCAGTACTGAGGTT
>JBNKYV010000157.1:0-10383 GCA_050301075.1 Gammaproteobacteria bacterium | reverse complement strand
AAATATGAAACGATTGATAGCGACCAGATTGATGACATTATGTCTGGTAAGGTGCCTCGCCCGCCTGCTGATTGGAGCGATCAAGAGCCGCACGGCGATTCTGGTGTTAAGGCTGAATCATCGGGTGACGAGCCTGAGAAGAAAGAGGCTGATAAGCCCGAATCTTCTGATGGTGAGGTCGGTGGGCCAGCTGAGTCTCACTAATTCTCTAAATTGAAGAAACGATTAGCGCCCCGCCATCTCGGCGGGGCGTTTTGTTTTGTGTTGAATCGAAATATTTATGAAACTTCTAGATTTTTCTCGTCCCCAGGTGATGGGGATTCTTAATGCAACTCCAGATTCTTTTTCTGATGGCGGTTTGTACGCGTCGTTTGATAGTGCTATCCGTCGTGTAGAAGAGATGGTAAGCGAGGGTGTTGATATTGTGGATGTTGGTGGCGAGTCAACTCGTCCTGGTGCGGCAGAGGTATCTGAGCAGGATGAGCTTGATCGGGTTGTTCCGCTGATCGAGTCAATCTGTGCTCGTTTTGATGTGTCGGTGTCCGTTGATACTAGCAAGGCGTCGGTTATGTCTGCAGCCGTAGATGCGGGGGCCGCATTGATTAATGATGTACGGGCGTTGCAGGAAGCGGGGGCGTTGAAAGCAGCGGCCGAAAGCGGTGCGCACGTCTGTTTAATGCATATGCAAGGTCGGCCCCGTACTATGCAGTCGTGTCCTCAATATGATGATGTAGTTAAAGATGTATGTGTATTTTTGGAGGAGCGTATCGGCGCTGCAGTGCAGGCGGGGATGTGTAGAGAAAAGCTTCTTGTGGATCCTGGTTTTGGTTTTGGTAAAACTTTGGAGCATAATTTGTCGCTGCTGAGATCGTTGGCAAGGTTTAAAGAGTTTGAGTTGCCTGTTTTAGTGGGGGTTTCAAGAAAAGCCATGATCGGTGACATTACTGGAAGGCCCGTTGATGAGCGGGTTTATGGTAGTCTTGCGGCTGCTATGTACGCGTTTGAAAATGGGGCTTCTATCGTGCGCGTGCATGATGTCGCGGCAACAGTAGATGTGCTGAAAGTTTATCAGGCGATTGTGTCTGAAGCGTGATTTAAAGAATTATTAGAATATATTTCAAGGTATACGTATGGCAGATAAAAGGAAGTATTTTGGCACGGATGGGGTGCGTGGAAAGGTAGGAAGTTTCCCGATTACTCCTGAGTTTATTATGAAGCTGGGTTGGGCTGCGGGGCGTGTGTTGGCGCAAAAGCAGTCCGGTCGCGCCAAGGTACTTATTGGTAAAGATACGCGTATATCAGGCTATATGTTTGAGTCTGCACTGGAGGCTGGATTGTCCGCGGCGGGTGTTGATATTTTGCTGTTAGGGCCTATGCCAACGCCGGGGGTTGCTTATTTAACGCGAACGCTAAGAGCTCAAGCAGGTATTGTGATTAGTGCGTCGCATAACCCTTTTTACGACAATGGCATCAAGTTTTTCTCGGCTGATGGTACTAAGCTGGATGATGGTATTGAGCTGGCTATCGAGGCTGAAATCGATAAAGAGATGGAAATTGTCGCGCCGGATGCATTGGGCAAGGCTGAGCGTGTTGTTGATGCGGCGGGACGTTATATTGAGTTTTGCAAAGGCTCTATTCCTTCCAAGCTTTCGCTTAGAGGGCTGAAGATCGTTGTCGACTGCGCACACGGCGCAACATACGATATCGCACCTTCGGTTTTTGAAGAGCTGGGCGCAGAAGTTATTGAAATTGGCACCGCGCCAAATGGGTTAAATATTAACCAGGAGTGCGGTTCGACGAGTCCTGCCTCTATGCAGCGGGCTGTTATCGAGCATCAAGCAGATCTTGGGGTGGCTCTGGACGGTGATGGTGATCGTGTCATTATGGTGGATCACAAAGGTGAGTTGGTTGACGGTGATGAGTTGTTATTTGTTATCGCAAACGCCCAAAAGGCTCGCTCGGAAGTAAAAGCCGTAGTGGGTACTGTTATGAGTAACCTTGGTTTGGAGCATGCCTTGGGCAAGGCGGATATCGAACTGCATCGCGCCAAGGTAGGGGATCGGTATGTGATGGAGTTACTCAAAGAGCACGAACTCACTTTTGGTGCTGAGGCTTCTGGGCATATTATTTGTCTTGATGCGACAACAACGGGCGATGGGATTGTGGCTGCCTTGCAGGTGTTGGCGGCGGTGGTGGAGTCGGGCAAATCTCTGCATTACCTTAAATCCGGTATGTTGAAATATCCGCAAACACTTATAAACGTGCGCACGGAATCTCGTTTTGATTTTCAGGCGTCTCCACACGTCCAAAAAGCGTGCGAAGATGTAGAGGCGCGCTTGGCTGATAGTGGTCGCATTTTGCTGCGCGCATCAGGGACAGAGCCGGTGATACGCGTTATGGTAGAAGGGCGGGACAAAAAGCTTGTTCAGGAATGTGCAGAGTACCTCGCAAAAGCGGTAGAGACTGCATACAAGGAGCAATAGCTGATTCAACTCTCTGAAAAGCTGTAATAAATGTTTCAAAATAATTGATTTATTCGCTTTGTATCTGTAAGCTTTGGCCTTCATTTTTGAGGCCCCTACGAGGAGTAAAATGCGTAAGCCACTAGTTGCCGGTAACTGGAAAATGAACGGTTCAAAAGCCGAGGCTAAGTCTCTTATTGAAGGGATTAAGGCAGGCTTGGGAGCGACAATCACAGCTGATGTGGCTATTTGCCCACCTTTTGTGTACTTGAGTGAAGTTAAAGGACTGTTGTCTGGTTCTGCTGTGGCTCTTGGTGCGCAAAATGTTTCTCAGCGTGGAAACGGTGCATTTACTGGGGAAATTTCTACCGATATGTTGCAAGATGTCGGTTGCGAATATGTGATCATTGGTCATTCAGAGCGTCGCGCGCTATATGGTGAAGACGATGCGCTAATCGCTGAAAAAGTGATTGCTACGGCGAATGCAGGATTGAAGCCTGTTTTGTGTGTGGGTGAGCTTCTGGAAGAGCGTGAGTCAGGCGAAACTGAGAATGTTGTCGCTGCTCAGCTTGATGTGCTCCTGAATACCCAAGAGGGTATCGAAGCGCTTAAAAAGTCTGTGATAGCCTACGAGCCGGTTTGGGCGATTGGTACTGGTAAAACAGCTACTCCTCAGCAAGCGCAGGATGTACATGCATTTATCCGTCAGCGCGTCGCAGAAAAGAACGCGGAGCTGGCTGAAGGTATTCAGATTCTTTACGGCGGTAGTGTGAAGGCAAACAACGCTGAAGAGCTGTTTGCTAACGCTGACATTGATGGCGGCTTGATTGGTGGTGCTTCGTTGAGCGCTGAAGAGTTTTTGGCGATTTGTCGGGCGGCTAAGTAAGCCTCACGGGTTTAAACGAGGTAATAATTAATGGTTACAGTGCTTACTGTGATTCATGTTCTGTTGACTATCTCGCTAATTGGTCTTGTGCTGATTCAGCGTGGAAAAGGTGCAGATATTGGTGCAGCATTTGGAAGTGGCGCCTCTTCAACAGTCTTTGGTAGTCAGGGAGCGGCTTCTTTTCTTACACGTGCCACTGCGATTGTGGCAACGCTGTTCTTTGTGACAAGTCTTACGTTGGGTTATTTTGCTGGAGAGCGTGTGGAGCGCAAGAGCGTGACTGAGCTAGAGCAGTCAGTGCTTCAGGTGGAAGAGGGTAGTGCCCAGGTAGAAGATGTGCCTGCAGTACCTTCCGATAAGCCAGACTTTCCTGCGGAATAGAGTAGTTTTCGTAGTTCACAATTAGTAGCCGATGTGGTGGAATTGGTAGACACGCTATCTTGAGGGGGTAGTGGGGAAACCCGTGCCGGTTCGAGTCCGGCCATCGGCACCAAGTGTGAGTTATAGAAAATAAAGCAATTACAAAGCTTTTTATCGAAAGTTCTTGTTTTTCTTAAGTTTGGGGTCAATGGGTTGTCTAACCTTATGAAAATAGTAGTCATTTTGTCTGTTATTTGGGTTGACACTATATAATTAACTAGCCTAGACTGCTTCGGCTGTTGCATAAAAACACGGTTTTTTAGTGCATAGCCATAAAAACTAGGGGTTAAGGCCTGAAAATATAACAACGGGCTTAGAGGGATAAAGATCCAAAATGCTGGAAAATTATTTACCGATACTGGTCTTCTTTGTAATGGCCATCTTGTTTGGTGTGGGGCCGGTTGTTGCTGGTTTCGTGTTGGGGCCTAATCGTCCAGATAGCGAAAAGCTTTCTCCTTACGAGTGTGGGTTTGAAGCGTTCGAAGACTCGCGCATGAAGTTTGATGTGCGCTATTACCTAGTTGCCATTCTCTTCATTATCTTCGACTTGGAAATCTGTTTCCTGTTTCCATGGGCGGTTGTGCTTGAAGAAATAGGTCTGTTTGGATTTCTGGCGATGGTGCTGTTTCTCGGTGTTCTAATCGTCGGTTTTATCTATGAGTGGAAGAAGGGAGCTTTGGAGTGGGAATAGAAGGCATCCTCGAAAAGGGCGTTGTTACAACCAGCGCTGATACGCTCATTAACTGGGCGCGCACCGGTTCTCTATGGCCGATGACCTTTGGTCTGGCATGCTGTGCGGTAGAAATGATGCACGCGGGTGCGTCGCGTTACGACCTTGACCGTTTTGGCGTAGTGTTTCGTCCTAGTCCGCGTCAGTCTGATGTAATGATTGTTGCAGGAACCCTGGTAAACAAAATGGCGCCGGCTCTGCGTAAGGTTTATGACCAGATGTCTGAGCCACGTTGGGTGATTTCAATGGGATCGTGTGCCAATGGTGGTGGTTATTATCACTACTCTTATTCGGTGGTTCGTGGCTGTGATCGCATAGTTCCAGTTGATATTTACGTGCCTGGTTGTCCTCCAACAGCAGAAGCGCTGTTGTACGGGATTATCCAGTTGCAAAACAAGATTCGTCGTACTAATACGATTGCGCGTTGAGAATAGATTATGTCTGTTTCGCTAGAGAAGTTAGTCGAACGCTTGCAGGGTCGCTTTGGCGACACGATTAAAAATTGTAATGTGGCTTTAGATGAAGTCACTGTGGAAATTTCCGCAAGCGAGATCATTGATGTGTGTACAGCACTGCGTGACGATCCTGGTTTGAATTTTGACCAGTTGATCGATATTTGTGGTGTGGATTATCTTGAGTATGGTGAAGGTAGTTGGAACGGAGCTCGCTTCGCGGCCGTTTATCACCTACTGTCTGTGAAGAATAATTTACGTCTGCGTATTCGTGCTTTCGTAGACGATGAAGACCCTAAAATTCCTTCTGTCGTAGATATTTGGAATTGTGCAAACTGGTTTGAGCGTGAAGCATTTGACCTATACGGTATTTTGTTTGAAGGTCATCCTGATTTGCGTCGTCTTTTGACGGATTACGGCTTTATCGGCCATCCGTTCCGCAAGGATTTCCCTCTCTTAGGTCACGTTGAAATGCGTTATGACCCAGAGCGTATGCGAGTTGTCTACGAGCCTGTTGAAACAGAACTGCGTGTGAATATCCCACGCGTGATTCGCCACGATAATCGCTATGAAGAACTGAATAAGGGTGAATAACTGTGGCTGAGATTCGTAACTACACAATGAACTTTGGTCCGCAGCATCCATCTGCGCATGGTGTACTGCGTCTAGTATTGGAGCTTGACGGCGAAGTTATCGAGCGTGCGGATCCGCACATTGGTCTTTTGCATCGCGGTACCGAAAAGCTGGCTGAGGGCAAACCATATAACCAGAATATCGGCTACATGGATCGCCTGGATTACGTATCCATGATGTGTAACGAACACGGTTATGTGATGGCAGTTGAAAAACTGTTGGGCTTGGAGGTTCCACTTCGGGCTCAGTATATCCGTGTAATGTTCGACGAGATTACCCGGATTCTTAACCATTTATTGTGGTTGGGTGCGCACGCACTGGATATCGGTGCGATGACTGTGTTCTTGTACGCGTTCCGCGAGCGCGAGGATTTGATGGATGCCTACGAAGCCGTTTCCGGTGCCCGTATGCATGCTACTTATTATCGCCCTGGTGGCGTTGCTCGTGATCTGCCAGAGCATATGCCTTTGTATGAGCCATCAAAGTGGCACAATGCTAAAGAAGTCGCTAAGAAGAATGAAAACCGTCAAGGTTCATTGTTAGATTTCTTGGAAGACTTTACGAACCGTTTTCCAACGTACGTTGATGAGTATGAAACGCTGCTGACGGATAACCGTATCTGGAAGCAACGTACTGTTAATATCGGTATTGTTTCTCCAGAACGTGCATTACAACTCGGTTTCACAGGGCCAATGATTCGTGGCTCCGGTATTGAATGGGACCTGCGCAAGAAGCAACCATACGAAGTCTATGATCGCTTGGATTTTGATATCCCGGTTGGCGTTAATGGCGACTGCTATGATCGTTACTTGGTTCGTGTTGAAGAGATGCGCCAGTCGAACCGTATTGTTCGTCAATGTATCGATTGGCTGCGTAAAAACCCAGGCCCAATCAAAGTAGATAATTACAAAGTTTCACCTCCGAAGCGTGAAGATATGAAGGGCGATATGGAAGCTCTGATTCATCACTTCAAACTCTATACGGAAGGTTATTGCCTACCAGAAGGTGAAGCTTATGCAGCAGTAGAACACCCTAAAGGTGAGTTTGGTGTCTATCTGGTATCGGATGGTGCTAATAAACCTTATCGTATGAAAATTCGTGCGCCAGGTTTTACTCATATTGCTGCTACAGATGAAATGTCGCGCGGTCACATGATTGCAGACGTCGTCGCGATTATCGGTACGCAAGACATCGTATTCGGAGAGGTTGACCGCTAATGTCAGAGAGCAAGTTACATTTGATAAGCGATGAATCTCGAAAAGAGATTGACGAAAATATCGCAAAATATCCAGCAGACCAAAGACAGTCTGCATGTATGCCAGCGCTACGCATCGTACAAGATCAAAACGGTGGTTGGTTGACTAATGATTTGATGGATGCCGTTGCTGAATACCTTGGCATGCCAGAAATCGCAGTATATGAAGTGGCTACCTTCTACTCCATGTACGAGCATAAGCCGGTAGGACGCCATAAGATTTGTGTTTGTACCAATATCTCTTGCTTGTTACGCGATTCTGACGAGATTGTTGATCATTTGAACAAAAAGCTCGGTATCAAGTTCGGTGAAGTCACTGCAGACGGTAAGTTCAGCCTAAAAGAGGTTGAGTGCCAAGGTGCTTGTGCTGGTGCACCAATGATGGCGATTGGACGTACTTACTACGAAAATCTTACACCGGAGAAGATTGACTCCATTTTGGACGGACTTGAGTAAACTGTTATGGCAAACGAAACTTGTTTTCGCAATAACCATTTAGATAAGTCATGGACACTGGATGTCTATCAAAGCACTGGTGGTTATGAAGCGTGGAAGAAAATTCTAAAAGAGAAAACTTCGCCCGAAGAAATTATCGAGCAGGTTAAGATCTCTGCATTACGCGGTCGCGGAGGTGCAGGCTTTCCAACCGGGTTGAAGTGGAGCTTTATGCCACGTAACTCTGAAGGCCAGAAGTACATTGTGTGTAACTCGGACGAAGGTGAGCCGGGTACATGTAAAGATCGCGACATTTTGCGTTATAACCCTCATCAATTGGTCGAAGGTATGGCCATTGCTGGTTACACCATCGGTGCAACAAAAGGGTACAACTATATTCGCGGTGAGTTCTGGGAACCACAGGAGCGTTTCCAGGCTGCAATCGAAGAAGCGCGTGCAGCTGGTCTGCTGGGCAAGAATATTATGGGTACTGGTATCGATTTTGATATCGATATCCACTTAGGTGCTGGTGCCTATATCTGCGGTGAAGAAACAGCTCTGCTGGAGTCTATTGAAGGTAAAAAAGGCCAACCGCGTTTTAAACCCCCGTTTCCAGCTAGTTACGGTTTGTACGGTCGTCCTACGACTATTAATAACACCGAAACATTGGCATCTATTCCAATGATTATGCGTAACGGCGGTCAATGGTTTCTGGAGTTGGGTAAGCCAAATAATGGTGGTTCAAAAATCTTTTCTGTTTCCGGCCATGTAAACAAGCCAGGAAACTACGAAGTGCCTATGGGTACGCCTTTTGCCGAACTGCTTGAGATGGCAGGCGGGGTGCGTACTGGCCATAAATTGAAAGCAGTAATTCCTGGCGGTTCTTCCACTCCTGTAGTTCCAGGACACATCATGATGGAAACCGATATGGATTACGACTCCATTGGCAAAGCTGGCTCTATGTTGGGTGCAGGTTCGGTAATCGTTATCGATGACAGTACTTGTATGGTTAAAGCTCTGCAGCGTTTGTCTTACTTTTATTACGAAGAGTCTTGTGGTCAATGTACTCCTTGTCGTGAAGGTACCGGTTGGTTGTATCGAGTCGTTAAGCGTATCGAGAACGGCGAAGGTCGTCAGGAAGATTTGGATATGCTGGATGATGTTGCGAACAAGATCATGGGGCGCACTATCTGTGCTCTTGGTGATGCGGCAGCGATGCCTGTGGCAAGTTTTATTAAGCATTTTCGTGACGAATTTCAGTATCACATCGATCATAAGAAATGCTTGGTTTGAGCTGACAATTACGTTTAAGCAAATGACCAAAAATTGTGTTGGATTGAATTAGAGCGACGGGGCGATTGATGGTAAACATAGAAATCGACGGAAAGAGTATCGTAGCCAAAGACGGCGCCATGGTAATTGAGGCTGCCGATGATGCCGGTATCGAAATTCCCCGTTTTTGTTATCACAAAAAACTATCTGTAGCGGCAAACTGCCGTATGTGTTTGGTAGAAGTGGAGAAAGCTGCTAAGCCGCTACCTGCTTGTGCAACACCTGTAACAGAAGGTATGAAGGTATTCACACGCTCTCAAAAAGCGATTGACGCGCAAAAGAGCGTTATGGAGTTTCTTCTGATTAACCATCCTCTTGATTGTCCTATTTGCGACCAAGGTGGTGAGTGCGACCTTCAAGATCTGGCGATGGGCTACGGAAGCAGCCACTCTCAGTACAGTGAGAAGAAACGTGTAATCAAGGATAAGGACATCGGTCCTTTAGTATCTACTGATATGACACGTTGTATCCATTGTACGCGTTGCGTTCGTTTTGGCGATGAAGTTGCCGGCGTGCGCGAGATGGGTGCTACTGGTCGTGGCGAGCATATGCAGATCGGTACTTATGTGGCTAAAGCGGTTAAATCCGAGCTTTCAGGCAACGTTATCGATTTGTGCCCTGTAGGTGCGTTGACATCCAAACCATTTCGTTATCACGCTCGTAGCTGGGAAATGAATCAGCGTAACGGTGTGGCTCCACACGATTGCGTTGGCTCTAATATAGTTATTGAATCTCTGCGCGGTTCCGTTCGTCGTGTAACACCTCTTGAAAATGACTCCATTAACGAGTCATGGATTTCTGACCGAGATCGTTTTAGCTACGAAGGTGTAAATAGCGACGATCGTTTGGCTACACCAAAGATTAAACGCGATGGTGAGTGGCAGGAAGTAGATTGGCAAACTGCGCTGGAGTTTACTGTTTCTGGCCTTAAAAAAGTGCTGGAAAAACACGGCGCCGGACAAGTGGGTGCATTGATCTCACCAAGTGCTACGGTTGAAGAGATGTACTTGTTGCAGAAGTTCGTTCGTGGATTGGGCAGTTCAAACATCGATCATCGTCTGATGCAACAGGATTTCGCTGACCAGGATTTGATGCCTGCGTATCCGACTCTTGGTCCGTCTATTGCCGATTTGGAAAGCGCCGATAGTGTTTTGCTGGTTGGTTCCAATGTACGTCTGGATCAGCCAATGATTAATCACCGTATTCGCAAGGCAGCGTTGAAAGGCGCTAGCGTAATGGCGATTAATCCAGTCGATTACGACTTTAACTACGCCATTGCAGCGAAAACCGTTGCTGCTCCTGCAGGAATGGAACTGGCTCTGGCCGGAATTGTTAAAGCGCTGGCGGAGAAAGGTGCTTCAATTCCTAAATCAGTTGCGGCCGTTGTTGAAAATGTGACTGCGTCTGAGATGGATCGTCAGATGGCAGAAAAACTCTTAGCTGCTAGCAACAGTACGGTGCTGATTGGTGTCTACGCTTTGTCATGCCCTGCATCTTCGCATCTGCGGAGCTTGGCTACTGCAATTGCTGAAATGAGTAATTCTAAAGTTGGGTATCTGACTCCAGGTGCCAATGCGACCGGCGCGTATATTGCTGGAGCATTGCCTCATCGTGGCGCTGCCGCTAAAGGTGGTGCATACGGATTGAATGCGCTGAGCATGTTTGAAGAAAAACTGGCAGCATACGTGTTACAAGGCGTTGAGCCCGAGGCTGATTGCGTAGATTCGCAAGCTGCATTATCCGCATTAGACAATGCAGAGTTTGTTGTTAACCTGACT
>JBNKYV010000156.1:0-4351 GCA_050301075.1 Gammaproteobacteria bacterium | reverse complement strand
TGTTTTCGATTCTTCAACACCAAAATCCAGGCTCAGTTTATCGCTAACCTGCCACATTTGTGACAATCCGACTTCGGCCATCATTTTATCTGTACTGTTGTTGGAGGTTCTGGTAACGCCTGAGTAGAAATCACTGCCTTTCCACGGCTGCGATTTGATACCCACCAATGTGCTGCGGGTATCACGCTCTTTGCCATCGGTAATTTGTTGCTCAATAAAGGCAGTCGTTTTCTCGGTGACTTTATAATCCGCGCCCAAGCGGGTCATGTTAGGGAAGTCGATGCTATTGCCATCACTTATGTTTTGTTCACGCTCTGCGCGGAGAACCAGCTTGTTGCGCATCAGGCCCTGGCCGACACCTGTGGTGATTTGCTGTGACTCTTTTTGTGTTCCGTCATTAAACGAGTCCTCTACGTCACGCACGCCAACTTTAAATGTTGTATCTTTTTGACGGTATTCGGTTGAGGCCTCCATTAGGTCTCGAATATCATTGGTGGTGGTATTCTCCTGGCGGTAGGCCTGGCCTTTAATATTGACACTGCCGGTTGCTTTGACGGATGTTTCTACTCCTGTTTTACGCATACCGCTTTCTGAGGCTGGCGTTTGTCCCATGCCAAAACCACTTTGCGTGTCTTGCCAGTAAGCTTTGCTAGTGGTGCGAGCTGTGTTGTGTTCAACCTCTGCTTGATAAGCATTACCCGCCGTTGTGCCGGTTGTATCGATGCGATCCAGCGTGCGCGCAGCTTCAACGTGGAGCTTGGTTTCTTTGCTCAGTTGGTAATCAGCATCAACGCCAGCCAGTTCTGCTTTGCCACCGGTTCTGCCTTCGTTTACGTGAGTAACACCCAGCTCCAGCTTTTCGGTTACTTTGCTTTCAACGCGGCCACCCCAAGTGATCTTGTTGTCTGCACTGTCATAAGACTCATATTCAACAACGATGTACTGATGGTTCAGTTGATCATCAACGCTGAATATTGGCTTACGGAAGGTGATGGTGCCGGTACGATAGTCGATGTCGTAGTCAGTGTGACGAGCCAGTTCTTTACTACTGGTGATAACTTCACTGCGATAGCGATCGCGCGATTCGATGGTGACAACCTCAGAGTTACGGGCAATCTTGTTGCGTGTTAATTCGTATGGACCGGTAACACCTGCACCGCGAATTTCATCGCGGATGAAGGCTTGATTAGTTTCGCTGCTAAACAGAATGATGTTGTGTTTTTCATCTTGATAACGTGTCTTGATACCTGTCAGTGTGCGCGTGTATTTGGCCAGATTTGTATCTTTCAGATCAGTGTTGTAGTCACCAAACAGGAAGTAGAACTCATCACGTTCTAGTCTCAGGTAGAGTTTCTCACTGCTTGTGGCGTCAAAGCCATTGCTGCTGTTATCGCCATAAATGGTGTAGTAACTACCAGGATCGATTGCCTGGAACATCCCCGGATCGCCACCATCTTTTTGCGGGCGAACTTTGTCCGAGTCATAAGCCATGGTTAACAACCATTTACCCAGTATCTGGCCTTTTGCAAAGAAGGCGATACGACCATCCTGGTAAAGATGATTGTCTGATGCGTTGCCAGGCAGGTTTTCTGTATTACCACTAACGGTATTGTAGCCAGCTGTACCTTCAGCCAAACCGACTAAAATCCAGTCGCGTGGCGTTGCTTTGAGGCGTGTTCTAACCTGCAACTCTTTTTTGTTAACCAAGTTAGGGAAGGTGATGATCAAATCATCGGTGTTATCCGTTGGTTCAAGTTTGATTTTCGCAACGCCATCAAATCCGATTGCCACCATGCTTTCTTTAGCTGGTGCAGCCACCATGTTTTCAATATTTGTAGTCTCTTCTGAGGCTGCTTTGAATGGGGCATTAACCTGGAATTCAACCTTCATACCAGGGCGAATTGGGTGATTCTTAGGATCTGTCAGTCGAACGGCGATAACCGGATTTGTATAGTTATCCGCAACCAGTGTTGATTTGCCTTCAATCAGTTCTGCTTTGTCCAGAATCGATGAATAACGGATGGTGTGTTTTAGGGTTTCTATCAGTTTTCCTTCGCGCGTCACAAGCTGGGCAACAAAGTTGTTGTCACCTTTTTCAAGGCCTACACCCACCCAGCTACTGATGGCTGCGCCCTTGCGATTACGGATGGTGCTGTCAAAATTTCTTGGGTTAACCGGTTCACCGTTAATGGTGAGTACAACTTCTAGATCTGTACTGTGTTTGATCACGATATCGGTTGATGGAATTGCAGGAATGTCGCCTGCAATTGGTTTCATCCATTCCGTACTACGATCTTGTGTGGCCAGCCACTTGGCATCAAATTTAGGGTAGGTAATACCTTTGATTTCAGGATCTTTTTCTACCACTGGCTCGGTTCCTGGCAGGTAACCTTTGGTCATTGCGCTTTGTTTTGATCCTTCGCGCTCGTGTTTTTTCGAGTGAAGTTCTTTAGGTTGGGACGTGTAGTAAACGACAATATTTACTCGACGATTCGCAGCGCGACCTTCTTTAGTTTCGTTGTCAGCAACAGATTCATCAGCACCGCGGCCCTCTACCGTAAAACTGTTCATTGGCAGTTGCAGAGTCGATTTTAGATATTTTGCAACGGAGAATGCACGATACTCTGACAGCAGTTGATTGTTGTTGTATGCAGAGATTTTTCCTCTGATCTTGATAGGGCTGTTGTCGCTATGACCAATGATATGGATGCGAATATCTTTGTTGCCTTGATACTTCTCAAAGAGTTTGTCTATGACAGATTTGTCTTCTGTGCGTAGCACGGCGCTACCAATTGAAAAGTGCGGCGTAAAGTCTAGCTCTTCAATAACTTCGTTACCTGATGATGCTGTTGTTGTTTCAGGGATGACAGCGATTCTGTGGTTGATCTCTTGCAGGCGCTGGCCAGTTTGAGATGGCGTGTCGAATATAGTGAACGCCTTGGTGACAAACTCAGCGATGCCGGTGGTGTGTTTCGCTTTCACCGTGTAGGTGAGTGCTTTATGGGTATTCGCTTTGCTGTTGCCGAGACGGTAGATCAATATTTCATCATTCACCACTTGTGGGTCACTGATCTCAATATCATCCAGTTTACTGCTGCCCGCCACATACTCAGTGTATTTAGGCATACGGATTGAAAGACGGATGTTGTTTACGTCAACAGTGTTGGTGAGTATGTCTGCTTTGTAATTAATTTCACCATTTTGTTGAGGCTCTTCATTGCTGAGCTGGACAGTGAATGACCCCATCGGTGTTGCCTTGCGCGCAATATGGAATTCGCTACGCCACAACGTACCGCCCTGAACATCAATGAATTGAGAGATTGCATTTCCTGCAATGCGCGTATTGTCATCACTGCTGACCACTTCAAAACCGTTCGGGAGGGTAGTGGTGTCAATTTGTAATACGTGCGAGCCAGGTTGAATGTCTTCAAAATGGAATTTACCGAACGCATCACTTACTGAGTAACGACCATCTTCCATATATATACGTACGCCGGAAAGCGTAACGTCTTTTTCGTTGCTCATGATTTCGCCCATAACAATCGCTTTGTTATGCATGAGTTCGTCAAAGACTTGTGCTTCGTGTTGGGCAGTATTGGACTCCGCCGCACCGTCATAGGCGTATGCGTAACTCGTGCTGGTGGCCAGGCCTGTTTTCGCTGCGCCAACCAATGCCAGGTATTCAAGTTTGATCGTTTGATTAGCATTGATATTGCCGATGCTGAAGTTGAGGGTAGAACCGTCTGTACTGGTTGGGTCTGATGACGCTACATTGTCTATTTCAACAGAGCCTTTAACTACGCGGAATCCATTCGGAATAATGTCTTGTAGCGAAACGTTATTGAGCGTGACCTCGGTAACGTTTTCAATGCTGACTTCGTATTTGATGTAGTCACCGACTGAAACAACCTCTTTGTTTGCAGAGCGCTGAATGTAGAGCTGTGTTGTAACCGGATCGACCGGGATATCGATATGCAGAGGTGGTCCTGCAACCAGCGGGAATGTTTCTCCACGCGAACCAAGTGTGATTGATAGATTACTGATGGGCAGGTTGTAAAGCAGCGCTGTTGATTTGGTTGATGGCCACACATATTTGGCGCCATCAGGTACTTCTACTACCAGCCTGTAGTTGCCAGCTGGTGCCAGTGGGAAGCGGTATTTACCTGTTGTATAGGTATACACTGTCCCGCCTGCATCAGTAATGGTTTCACCTGTGAGCATGGTGGAAGGGTAGGCACTTACGGCATCATCACCGAATACGTTCGCAGCCAGGCCAGTGTCAGAATTGATCATGCTAACTCTAAAGTTGTTTAGCGGTTGGCCGGTGGCACTATCAAAAACGACACCAAAT
>JBNKYV010000155.1:0-2614 GCA_050301075.1 Gammaproteobacteria bacterium | reverse complement strand
AAATGGGCGCACCTTGTTGCGTCGCCCCGGCCAGCGGCGCTAGCGCAGAAATATGCGATTGAATCAGAAGGGCTGCATTCAGTCGGGATGTTTGGTGAAATTGACGATGCGGCAAAATATTTGGGAATTGCAGGTTTGGAGAAATACCTCATTCCTGATGAAGCTGAGTGATAGTGTTTCGCTCAAATCCGCCAAATTTGCTATCTTAGCACTCTTCAAAATGTTTTTTGTTGTCAGATTCTATAGTTAACAGAGGTTTTTATTCATGCCTGAATACCGTTCTCGCACTTCCACCGGTGGCCGTAATATGGCTGGTGCACGCGCCTTGTGGCGCGCTACGGGAATGAAAGATGAGGATTTCGGCAAGCCCATTATCGCGGTTGCCAACTCTTTTACGCAATTTGTACCAGGTCATGTCCATCTGAAGGATATGGGGCAGCTCGTCGCGCGCGAAATTGAAGCTGCCGGCGGTGTGGCAAAAGAGTTCAATACCATTGCTATTGATGACGGCATCGCAATGGGCCATAGCGGCATGCTCTATTCGCTGCCATCACGCGAATTGATTGCAGACTCAGTTGAGTACATGGTTAATGCTCACTGTGCAGATGCGCTGGTTTGTATTTCAAACTGCGACAAGATTACTCCCGGCATGCTGAATGCTGCGCTACGTTTGAATATTCCTGTGGTGTTCGTGTCTGGCGGCCCTATGGAGTCTGGTAAGGCGATTATCCAGGGCAAAGAAGTTCATCTGGATTTGGTAGATGCGATGGTTTCCGCCGCCAATCCGAAGGAAACAGATGAAGATGTTGCCACCATGGAGCGTTCAGCTTGTCCTACCTGTGGTTCGTGTTCTGGAATGTTCACTGCAAACTCCATGAACTGCCTGACTGAAGCGTTGGGCTTATCGTTACCGGGTAACGGTTCAATGCTGGCGACTCACGCTGATCGTGAAGCGTTGTTCCTAAATGCGGGGTGTCTCGCTGTTGATCTGGCCAAGCGTTACTACGAAACAGATGATGTGTCTGTGTTGCCTCGCTCAATTGCTACCAAGGCAGCGTTTGAAAATGCGATGTGTCTGGATATTGCAATGGGTGGTTCCACTAATACTATCCTTCATCTGCTGGCGGCAGCTCAAGAGGCGCAGGTTGATTTCACCGTATCTGATATTGATCGTCTTTCTCGCAAAGTGCCGCAGCTTTGCAAGGTTGCGCCGTCAACCCAGCAATACCATATGGAAGATGTGCATCGTGCCGGTGGTGTGATGGGGATCTTGGGTGAGCTCGATCGTGGTGGATTGTTGAATCGTGATGTGTCGATGGTTCATGCGCCAAGCTTGGCTGATGCGCTGGAAAAATGGGATGTGTGTCGTTCTCAGGATGAGCATCTTGTGAAATTCTTCAAGGCGGCTCCCGGCAATGTTCCAACACAGCAGGCATTTAGCCAGGAAAAACGTTGGGATAGTCTGGATCTGAATCGCGAGGGCGGCTGTATTCGCAATATGGACAACGCTTTCAGTACAGAGGGTGGTCTAGCGGTGTTGTTCGGTAATATCGCAGAAGATGGTTGCGTAGTTAAAACTGCAGGCGTTGATGATTCCATTCTTAAATTTACTGGCCCCGCCCGTATTTTTGAGAGTCAGGATGATGCTGTGGCAGCGATTCTTAATGACAACATCAAAGAGGGGGATGTGGTTATCATCCGTTACGAAGGACCGCGCGGCGGGCCGGGCATGCAAGAGATGCTTTATCCCACCAGTTATCTGAAGTCTAAAGGACTGGGCAAGGCGTGCGCATTGATCACTGATGGTCGCTTTTCTGGTGGTACCTCAGGTCTGTCTATCGGTCATGTGTCTCCAGAGGCAGCTGAAGGCGGTGCAATAGGGTTGGTGCAAGAGGGGGACTCGATTGAAATCGACATCCCCAATCGTACGATTAACGTTGCTCTGACTGATGAGCAGCTGGAGGCGCGTCGTCAAACGATGGATGCAAAAGGAAATGATGCCTGGAAGCCGCTGTCACGCGAACGTTATGTGAGTCCCGCGCTAAGAGCCTATGCTGCGATGGCGACAAGCGCATCTACCGGTGCGGCAAGGGATGTAAGCCAGCTGGAAAAATAGTTAGATACTTGTGGTAGATAAAGGACGGGCTGGGCTGTATAAGCCTTGCCCGTTTTTTTTGTGTAGATTACAGGTCGCCCCAGGAGCTCTTCTTTTGTACGCGTAATTTGGGGGCAATTAGCCCGATAATAATGCCAATCAGCATCACGGCTGTACCGGTAATAAACCAGTTGCGTGCGCTGCTGTCCTGAAGTGCTGCGTTCTGCTGTTCCAGAGCTTGTGTCTCGGTTTCGAGGTAAATAAGTTCTGTTTTGAGCTCTTTGTTCTCGGAGTCAAGCGCAATAGCATTGGCGGATACTGTTCGAATGTGATCAAGTTCTTTTTGAGTCTTTTCGTAATCGCCGGTCTGCTTGTCGAGCGATGAGCTAGTGTTCTGGAATTTCTGTTTTAACTCTTTTAGTTCTTTTTCTGCGTCGCCAAGTCTTTTCTCAAGTTGGCCGATTCTTTTTTGTGCTTGGGCAAGCTGGTCTCTTGCGATGGGGGTTTTGCTTAAAAAGC
>JBNKYV010000154.1:0-6601 GCA_050301075.1 Gammaproteobacteria bacterium | reverse complement strand
TCATTTAACCTGTTACAAGGTGCGAGCAATGACGAGTTTACGCTGTTCGCTTCGCACTCAATCTGGCAGAGTAAACAGGATTTTGTGAACTGGACGGAGTCTGAACAGTTCCGTAAAGCGCATTCGGGTGCGGGCGGTAAGACCAAGGATATCTATCTTGGCCCACCGCAGTTTGAAGGTTTTGAGTCTGTTCTATAATTCTTTATAGAAACAGCGCTGCGGCTATATCAACACCGATGAGTATGACGTATGGATATGCGACTGTTGGTCTGATGGCGTTTACCACATACTCTTTGATTAACGCCGCAGTGCCTCCTCGTTTAGCTTCCCATTCTGAATAAAACTGCAAGGCGCTCTGATCACCAGAGTGCTTAAGTTGTTCTTCTACCTTTAAGATGCGGTCACTGGTGCGGGCCTGAACGGTGCGCCAAACACCTTCCTGTAGCCATAAAACCCCAATAAAGACGAGACCGAGCAGTACGCTCATGCCGGTGACTATCGAGATTAGGCACGCCAGTACGGCAGTGAGTTTGATCAACAAACCGTATTTGTCATAACGCTCGTGATCGTTATGCAGTATTTGCCATTCCTGGCTCAGCAGTGGTTTTGAGGCATTTTGCATGGTTTGGTATTTCATTAATGACTGAAGAGGCGAGGATTATGCGGCACTCGCTTTGTATTGGCCAGGGGAGGGGCCATGTACGTGAATTTGTAAGGGCTGCAAGAGTCCGATTCTGTTAAAATCGCCGTTTGCTTCACTATTGCTTCCAGTTTGAGGTCATCGCCTTGTTTTCCCATTTTTCACTTCATCGCCTGTTATTAAAAGCCATCAAAGAAGAGGGCTTCAAAGAGCCAACTCCGGTGCAGGTGGAAGCTATTCCGCTGGCGTTGGAAGGCTACGATCTGCAGGTCAATTCAGAGACTGGCAGTGGTAAAACAGCAGCTTATCTATTGCCTGCGATACATCATTTGCTGACAGTACCTAAAACCGATGCAGGCACTCGTGCACTGATATTGTTGCCGACGCGTGAACTGGCAAAACAGGTGTTTACGATCTGTGAAAAACTCATCAAACATACACGTCTTAGTGCTGCGTTAGTCACTGGTGGCGAAAATTTCGAAGATCAGGTGGCCGGTTTGATGGAATATCCTTCCATTGTTGTGGCTACAACCGGGCGTTTGATGGAGCATCTGGAGATTGGATCGCCTGATTTTGATGATCTTGATGTGCTGGTGATCGACGAGGCGGATCGTATGCTGGATATGGGTTTTGCCGATGATGTATTGGCAATCGCAGACGCGTGTAATCCCGAACGTCAAACCATGTTGTTTTCGGCAACGCTGAAAAATGTTTTCTTGGGCAAGATGACGCAAAAAGTGTTGCGTGAGCCGGAAGTGTTAAACATCAGTGGTGGGCGCGGCGAGGCTCATAGTCAGATTACTGAACAGGTAATCCTTGCTGATAGTGAGGTGCATAAGCAGCGTATGCTGCTGTGGTTATTGAATAATGAGTCGTTTGATAAGGCGATGATTTTTACCAATAGCCGTGAATGTGCAGATACCTTGATGGCAGCCATCAGTGCCAAGCGCAAGCGCGTTGGCATACTGCATGGTCAGGTGGATAAGGTTAAACGTGCGCGTGTGATGACGCTGCTGCGTGAAGGCAAGATTGATGCACTGATAGCGACGGATGTGGCTGCTCGCGGCCTGGATATTGAGGGCGTGGATCTTGTTGTGAACTTTGAAATGCCGAGGCGTGGGGATGATTACACGCATCGCATTGGTCGTACTGGCCGTGGAGGTAAGGAAGGTACGGCAATTACCTTTGTTCAGGCCAGTGAGTGGAATCTTAAAGCGAGTGTCGAGCGCTATTTGAAGCGTAAGTTTGAACCTCGCGCAATTCCTGGCTTTAAAGCGGAATATACAGGTCCAGCTAAAGTGCGCGCTTCCGGCAAGGCGTACGGCAAGAAAAAGGATAAAAGCAAAGCATCCAAGAAGAAGGCAAAAGTGCGCAAGCGCGATAAGGTGAATACCGGCAAACGCCGCAAACCTTCCTCAAAGTAATGTTTTGTAAGCTGAATTTTATCGAGCCGCTTATCGTGTAATCTCAACCGAAGCAACCATTCCCGCTTAAGGTGGTCTAACGGTATGTCGATACAGGATATACTTGATGCTACCTTTTTGGGGGCCTGAAAATGGCGGTTGCCGTTGATTTAAATACAGAGTTTTCCGATGCTTCCCGCGCGGTGAATCAAAGTTATGGGCGTATTGTTACCAAGAACTGCCTGATTGCCCGTTTTTATGAAATCTTTATTCGCAGTTCTGCACACGTGGCTGCGAAGTTTACCAATACTAATTTTGAGCATCAGTATCAGGTATTGGACCAGTCGTTAACCATGTCACTGCTGTTTGCCGAAGGGAATATGATCGCATCCCGTGCGATGGATCGTATTCGTGAAAGCCATAACCGGCACCACCTGAATATTGCACCTGAATATTACGATCTTTGGCTGGACAGCCTGATTAAAGCAATTTCTGAAATCGACCCTGAGTTTACGCCGCAACTCGAGAGCCAATGGCGTTTGGTGATGTCCCGCGCCATTGAATACATCCGTGGCGGCTACTAACCCTAATATTCCATAAGGTTTAACTGGTTGTACGCCGGTTCGCTGGTAAAATAGGCGCATCGGTAATAGCGACGGATAGAAACAATGTTAAACCTGCCAGGCTGGCTGCCTGAGTTTGCCTCTACATCTCCCATGTATAAACCGCTTCGCCACTTGGCTGCTTATTTCGAGGCATTCGAGGCCTGGCCGGGGCTAAGTGACTATCAGCGTGCCTTGGATGGCTGGCCTAATGAGATACAAACCTTGGGTGGAGTCTCACTTAAGGTGGTTGAACAGGCTGGCAAGCCCGATGAGTTTATGCAGCACTATGCGCCTCGTATCTACATGACTGGGGAGATTCAAACACGCAGGGACAACTGGCATGATTTCTTTCAGTATCTGACCTGGTTTATGTTTCCGCGCACCAAAGCAGTTATTAACTCCATCCACTTACCTTATGCAAAGGCGCGTTTGGAAACGGGTGGGGACGCCATCGGCAGGCGCTCTCCTATCGAGAATATGTTGTCTCTGTTTGATGAGGGCGGGGCGGTTATTGTTTCTTCCGATGCTTCATTACTGCAGCTGGTTAGGGACTTTAAGTGGAAAGAGCTGTTTTGGCAGCATAGGGAAGAGCTGTATGAAAAATTCAGTTGCGTGGTGTTTGGCCATGCAATGTATGAAAAAGGGTTGGCACCTTATGTGGGGATGACAGCCAACTGTATTTTATTGCATTCGGATGAGTCGTTTTTTCAGCTTGATAATGACGGGCAACTTGGGTGGATAGATAACGAGTTGGCGGACATATTTACTGACGGAACTCAGTTAACTAAACCAAAGGATTTATCGCCATTTCCGATTCTAGGCATGCCGGATTGGGATACGGATAATAACGACTCTGCCTATTACGATAATGTGAACTATTTTCGCCCGGGTAGAGGCGGCCAAAAAGGGCAGAGTGCCCAAGACCCATCTAATTCAGACGCTTGATTTAGGTCAAGGCAGGGGCTGTGGCGGTACCATATTATGTACTCATATTGTGGTTATCCACTGTTTGCCACTACTGCACATATCCCCCCTCCTCAATATGTGTAGTAGCCTCTCCGGGGGTGTTATCACACCCCCTTTCTTATACAAAATAGCTATTTTTAATAGTTTAATATCTAACAAAAGAATTATTCTTTTTTCATCTACTTACCAATCCTATCTGCACACCATAATAGTGGTAAAGAGGTGCATCCCCTCGCCGATAACAGGCTTATAACTGGCGCAGAGGAAATTGCGCTGAATGTTGACTAATATTATTGGGTACTCTTTAGAAAGAAGGGTATGGCTATACCAATGTAGCTGTTTTGTAAAACGAGGGTTGGTATGTCGGTATTACCTGGCGCTTGCGATAATCAAGCGCTGACTGAATTTATTGCCAAAGCAGAATCCCTCAATATTGAGAATATTAAGGGAAGTCATGTATTTAAGACAATTCTTCAAGACTATTTGTCGTTAACAAATAGCTCGCGTGGTTTTGTCGGCGCTTTGCGCTGCGAGTCAGATAATGGCCCTTGTTATTTAAGCGTTGAGGCATTTGCTAATTTAGAGATCGACCCAAATTTAGCACTCTATCTTTCTGAAAACGCCTTACAAGAAAAAGCGATATGTGACTTGGCTGATGTAGTCACTTATGCCGCTTACTTAAATTGTTCGGATGACTCGAAAAACGATATTTCTGTAACAAGATATCTGGAATTTACTGATCTACCTTTTTCTGAGATGTTGGGGTTACCGCTAACCTCAGATGATGGTGTTTTAGGTGTAGTGGCGCTAGATAAAAACTGGTTTGAAATTAATCCCGGCGCGGTTGATCAGGTTTTGCCTTTCTCGCTTACTTATGGTCGTGTAATCGAGAACAGCAATGCGTACAGTGTTGATGATCAGGCTTTCGCAAATGAAATTACCACCGAGTATAAGTTAGCCGAGACACAGCGTTTTACAGAGCTATTAACCAACTATATTACCATCACATCACGCCTATCCCTTAACGAAGTTGTTAATGAAACGTTGCGATGTTTGCAGTCTCACTTCGATGTTCCTTACGTTGAGATTGTTGTTAAAGACCAACATGGCCGTGGCTATTTTAAAGCGACAACAGATATACACAAAAACATCTGGCTGGAAGATGATGATCCCTTTATGGGATTGATTCAGCAGCTAGGTGATATGAATGATGTTGTTTACAGGCAAAGCATTAATACCTCCGAGACGGTTTTATCTATCGATACAGTTCGCAAGTCCAGTGGTCACCATAGCGATCTTTATGTCCCGCTGTGGTCAGGTGATTGTTTCTTGGGTTTTTATACGATCTGCTCGCATCATTTGGCTGGCATTGATTCGCTGACGCGTTCATTCTTAATAAAAATTTCTCCCAGCATTGCGCACTCTATTTCAAATGCCATGTTGTATGAGACATTGCAAAGCGAAAGGGAGAATCTCGAGCTTTCGGTGATGGAACGTGAGCAGGTGCTGGGGGAGCTGGGTCGATTTAGAAAAGCGTTGGATAATACCAGTGATGCTATTTTTTTAATTGATCCTAAAATGATGCGTTTTATTGATTTTAATCATAGCGCGCTGAAATCACTGGGGTATACCTCTAACGAGCTTCTGGCGATGGGGCCGCAGGACATTGCAATTGAAGTCGGTATTGATCAATTGGCCTCAATTTTTCAAAAAGTAATGGAGCAGGGGCTGGATAGATACACCCTCACTACCAATCATCAAGCAAAAGATGGAAGCATCATCCCTGTAGAGATCTATTTGAGCCAATTTAGCACTGTTAAAGAGAACGGTGATTTTCCTGTGATCATTGCTATGGTTCGCGATATTACAGAGCGCGTGAGAGCCGAGCAGATTGTAAAGGCATCAGAGCATCGCTTTAAAACGTTAATCGAGCAGTCACCTTTTAGTACACAGATCTTGTCTCCAACTGGCGAGACGCGCTTGGTGAATAAAGCGTGGGAGAATTTGTGGATGCTGAAAGCATCGGATATGGCTGGTCATAACATGCTTAGAGATCAGCAATTGATCGACAAGGGAGTTATGTCCTATATAGAAAGTGGTTTTGCTGGTAAGGCTACGGAAATACCGCCTATTGTTTATGACGCGCAAGAGACGGCCTCTATTCGCAATGGCAAGGGAAATAACCGTTGGGTGCGTGGTTTTATATATCCCGTGACGGATGAGTTCGGCAATATTCAAGATGTCATATTGATGCATGAGGATATTACCCACCGCATTAAGATGGAGCAGTCTTTAAAAGAGTCTGAGGAAAAATGGCGTTCCATTACAAGTAACTCATCTGATCGCATATTGTTGGTGGATTGTGATCTTAATATTCAGTTTTCTAACTACTCAATCGCCGGCGAGTCGGCAGAGCAGCAGGTGGGGCAAAGTGTTTTGGACTTTATACCCCATGCCTATTTAACCCGGGCAATTAAATGTTTTGACTCTGTCATTAAAACTGGTGAGCCTGGTTGTTTTGAGGTTGAGTACCAAGAGGGTAACAGCACGATTTATTATGATGCTCATGTTGGAGCGGTACTGAATAATGGCAAAGTGGAAGGCCTGGTGATAAGCGGTCGTGATATTTCACAGCGTAGATATACTGAGGCGAAGTTAAAACAGTCAGCCGCTGTTGTTGAAAACACTGCGGAGGGTGTGTTGATCGCAGATGTAGATAAAACAATTATTGCTGTAAACCGGGCCTTTACTGAGATCACCGGTTATGAAGAAAGTGAAGTATTAGGTGAAAAGCCTAGCATACTAAAATCCGAGCGCCATGACCGGAGCTTTTATGAAAACATGTGGAAGAGCATAAATAGAGGCGGGCGATGGCAGGGCGAAGTTTGGGATCGCCGCAAGAATGGAGAGGTATTTCCCGCTTGGTCAACCATTACGGCGATTCATGATGACCATGGAAAACTGGTCAATTATGTTTCTGTGTTTTC
>JBNKYV010000153.1:0-8495 GCA_050301075.1 Gammaproteobacteria bacterium | reverse complement strand
TTCAACGGTTTGTAACACTGCGCCAATCCCTTCGAGGGATAGGCTCATGTCAATTTTGAAGTTTTCTGAGTTGCGTGGTGAGAAATAACTTGTGTGCGGTTCAATGGTACTCAAATAGGCGTTTACGAACAGTTCGTAGGCATCTTCCGATTTAAACTGGTCAGAACGAGTTTTGATTAGCTGATAACGTTTGCCCAGCGTCTCTTTGATTTTATCTTCATCTTTGCCCGCAAGCTTCAGACTCAATACATCGTTTTTAACACGTTTACGCCATAGCTCGTCCAGTTCGGCTTTATCCTTTGGCCAAGGTGCTTCTTCACGATCAATTTCCAGCTCTTCATCGATCGTAAAATCGAACGGTTGTTCTATACGCGCTAGTGCGTAGTCCACGCGTTCTGCGCGGCGTTCATTGAAAACACGAAATATTTGAAAAGCAGGGGCTAGGTTGCCGCGTTTTAGGTCATCATCCAAACGATATTTGTATCGGTCGAATGATTCGATGTCTTTCTGGGTAAAAATATTGCGGCTAGGATCTAAGGTTTGAAGATATTTGTTGAGTATTGCTTCGGATCTTGCATCATCCAGATCCGTTTTTTTGTAGTGGTAGTCGCCAACGATGGCTGTTATCTGCTCAATCGATACCTTGTGTTCTGGCAAGGGAGCCAGATCAGCTGTGGCGGCATACGCAGGGACGGCTTCAGCAGCAAGTAAAACTGCAAGTGCAATACATCTTTTGATCATATTGTTACCGGGAGTTAATCAGAAAATAATATGGACTCATTATATACATATAGCGGCTGGCATTTTCTATCTCTGAATTGTTTTGCAGGAAAAATGGGGCTATTGGTTCACAAATCTACTCTGTTTTCCGCCAGCCCCAATACCACGTCCACAACTGTTTGATTTTATTTATGCTCTATTGTTCCCAATTTTGTAGTTTTTTCTTTAGGGTCGCTAAGTGATTTATGAATATTTCCCCACGGCTCTCCATGAGTGAGGCGGCTACGATGGCAATAATGCCAAGGCTAGCAAGCGATACCCAGCCGCCCAGGTCAAAGTTTTGGACAATGAAATAGAGCTGCTGGGCGATACCAGATGTCAACAAGATAGAGCCGTAGATAAGCAGATTTCGCTGTTGCTCTTTAAAACCCCACAGGATCAATCCTAAACCGATGCCGGTATTGAACAGCGCAGGTAAATAACCGTCGAAAAACAGCATGTTGAGTAGTAGCGCAAACAAAAGCCCGGTGTTGGCAAAGTTCCGATAGTTGTGGCTGTGCTGAGTACTACGCGAGGCAATATCGTAAATCATTAATGCAGACACAATTGCACCGATGGGGAGCAATAACTCTTTTGGCACGATGTTGATTTCATCTAAGCAAGCCGCCAATAGCAGGGGCGTGGCTGAGGCAGGAATGAGGGACGAGATATTTAACAGATTGCGCCATTTTGACTCCGGCGTTGTGTAGGCGCTGATTTGGCGCAAAATAACAAAAGCACCAGCGGTGGATAGACAGAGCAAAAACAGGTCCGTTGAGTAAATCCACAGGTTACGGCCCATTAAGATTGCAATAGGTGGGAACATTAAGCCAAGCGCTGTTATGCCCTCACTTGTTTTGGCGACAGTTTGATGTCTACTGGTTTGGCGATTGAAAATGAGAGTACCCACGGTTAATGCCAGTACTAATAAACCGATCAGCTCCGGTGAGCGTATAGGCAGCAGCAGTGCGGCATTTCCAACGAGAAATAGTATTGAGAGATTTTTAGAGAGGCTGCGTGCCAGAACAGTGAAACCCAACCAGGTGAGGGGAATTAGCAGCACGGTTGCGCAAGCGGTGGTGACTAAGGCGGTACTTAGGCTATCTGCACTCCAGGCGACGTATTGTGGGTACATATCAAGCACCATAGCGCCGCTTTGTGAATAGATCAGGGCGCCGAGTATGGCAAAGTTAGCGGGAATTGAAATCAGCGCCAGTGTAATCAGCAGGCGTGCACCTTTACTCTCTTTTAGGTAGTGACCGCTTGCCAACCCTATGACGACCAATATTCCGGTGTGCCCTAGCATCATCAGGTAACGCGCTATGTCATTACCGGATTGCCAGCCTTTGGCGAGAAAGCTGTACATGGCGATTATGAGCGCGCCGGCACCCAATATGCGCAATAGCGAGGGAAGCTTCTGCATCAGGTTATAGCTGTTTTGTTTATGATCCGAATCCCAGTTGGCGCGTTTATCCTCAGGCAGAGCCCAGTTTGTGTTGGTTGTGCTCATGATTTGCCCTCCTGATTGTGTGATGCTAAGAGGGTTGCAAGTTCGTCGCGCAGTTTTTGTTGCTGTTCTTGGCTGTTGAATTCCTGTTCCAGTTGGTCGACAGGGGCCGTGTTGAAGTCGCTATCAACCGCCATTTCAGATTGGCTGAGTTTGATCTCCCAACGATCAAAGCTATCTTCTAGTCGGTCCGGACAATCATTGTTGTGCTGATTAATCGACCTCATGGCGTGTGTGGTTGATTGACGGGCGCGCATGAGCTGGTGTTTCTGTTTTATCTCTTCGAGATGTTGTTCGCATTTTTCTATATCTAGGGTGAGCTTTTCGGCGGCGCTTTGATATTGCTGTTTTTGCACAACAAGTCGCTCAATGTGCGCTTTACTCTGTTCGCCACGTTGAATGCAGGCCAGTGCTTTGCTTTCGTCGGTTTGCGCTGACTGAATGGCCCTTGTTTGCCAGAGGTTAAGCTGATTTGTTTCTTCTTCGATTTGCTGAGAAATGCGCTCTTCTGCGCGTTGAATTTGATTGAGTCTTACTTTTGCTTCTGCCAGGTGTTTGCGCATGTCGTTCAAGCTGGCTTGAATAACGGCATCGTGGTTCTCAATCTCTCCCACCACTTGATCAATACGTGAAAACACAGTGGCTGATAGGCGTTTGAATATGGACATTTTAGCGATCCTCCAGGTTGATTAGGTCTCGCGTTAAGTGTTGGTGATAGGAGATTTAAAATAAACAGTGCCAGCATATGTTGATTTTTGGTTTATCTGGAGTATAAAAAAGCTATACTTGTTGGTGTTGGTAAAACCAAGGATTGTGGTATGGCCCAGACAGAAGCCCTAATAGAAACCCTTAAGCAGGCGTTAAAAGCGCAGCGTTTAACCTATGCTGAAGTTGCCGGCCGGCTCGAAATGAGTGAGGCAAATGTGAAGCGTATGTTCGCTGCCAAGCGCTTTACGCTGGATAGGCTGGAGGATATCTGCAAAATTCTTGATATGGAGATTACTGATCTGGTGCAGCTTTACGAAGAGTCTCGCCAGCGCATCACGCAGCTAACAAAAGAGCAGGAGCAAGAGCTGGTGCAGGATGCAAAGCTGTTGCTGGTGGCTGTGAGTGTGCGAAATCGTCTTACCTTTACGGATATTGTCGGTAACTACGACATAACGGAAACGGAATGCATCAGATATTTGGCTAAATTGGATAGGCTAAAAATTATCGATCTGTTACCGGGGAATCGCATTAAGCTGCGTATAGATGAAAACTTTCGCTGGCTGCCAGGCGGGCCCATCGAGCGCTTTTTTGAAAAACAGATTCAGGGCCATTTTCTGAGTTCGACATTTAGCGGTGAGCAAGAACAAAGGCTTTTTCTGTTTGGTCTGTTGAGTGACGCATCAGCTCAGGTTATCAATAATAAACTTCAAGTGCTGGCGAAGGAGTTTTCTGAGCTTCATAAACAAGATGCCAAGCTGCAGCTCAATAAGCGTAGAAATTTTGGGTTTATGCTGGCGCTCAGGCCGTGGGAGCTTGAGGCGTTTGAGCCATTAAGAACTAAGTAGCAATAGAAACAAAGGGATTAATTAAATGTCTCCACTCTCTCTGGCAAAGAACTACATGTCATCTTTCTTTGGTGATGCACTCTTAGCAGATATGCGATCGGTACTTGCGGATGACCTGGAATTTATTGGCCCCTTTTATCGTTTTAATCGTGCAGACGATTACATTGCGTCGTTGGAAGAGAACCCACCAGAGGGCGTGTCGTATCAGATCATTCAGGAGTATGAGAATGATGCCTCGTGCTGCATTATTTATAGCTTTAAGAAAACCGGTGTTGATACCGTAATGGCTCAGCTCTTTGAAGTGAATGAAGGGAAGATTGCAAAGATCAGATTGATTTTTGATGCCAGCAAATTTTTGAAAAAGTGATGTTGTATTCTTTGTGGCATGTTAAACGCACAGACTTCCTTCTATTTCATGTAATTGCCCCTTGACGCATTAAAACAATACCTATTTAATTGCTTAATTAATGAGCGAATGTCTGGGGAGACAACAATATGGAAATGTGGGGAATTATTCAGATTGCTTCTTTGGTTTTGATCGTCATTCTGGTGTTTTTTATGTGGCGTGCGGATGCCAAACTGAACAAACTTCAGGAAAAGATTGAAAAAGATAAAGAGTAAAAGGCTTCTTAATCTATTTTTAAAAAGGCCGGAGTGGTTTTACCCTCCGGCCTTTTTTGTATTTAGTGTGGTGAAGTGCTCTGAAGCAGTTTGTAGTCCAATATCTCTTGTGCCATCAGCTGTTGATCGTAGACTGCTCGAATATTCGAATGGCCATCATTAATCGATACGCCATTGCTGTTTGCCATCATTAATGGCGAAGCCGGGAGGGGAATCTGACGCTCTGGTTGTTCGGTGTTTATCAGGTTGGTTCCCATCAACCCTTTAGGCGGGGTAATGCCCAGCAGATGCAGCAGCGTGGCAGGGACATCGTGTAATCCTCCAAACTGATGCTGCACTACATTGCGATATTGCTGCATTTTTTCTTCCTCTCCTGGGATATAGAAGAGTAGCGGCACCTTGTCATTTTTCGGTGCGAATATATCGATGTTGTTAACGGTTTTTTCTGTACCTAATGTGCCTGAATCATGATCACCGTAGATAACGAATAAGGTGTTGGCGAAGTTGGCTTGTTGATTGGCATTAAGGAAAAAGTCTGCCAAGACATCATCTGTATATTTAACCGAACGAAGATAGTAGGGCAGCAAGCCATATCCATCTTCCAGTTTCATGTGGCTGAAATTCTTTTTGTACGCTTCTGGAATGTCGATAAAAGGATGATGGCTGGTGAGTGAAATAATGAAGTTAAAATAAGGTGTTTGAGCCTTGTCCATTTTCTCTAATGCGTAGTTAAAGATCTCTTTGTCACTTATACCTAACCCTAAGGTTTCTTTACCCTGCATGGCGGCACTGAAATAGAGATCTTCAATTCCATAACGTTTGTGGGCATTCTTTTGGTTCCATATCTCTCCATCAAGGCCATGCACAGTCATGGTGTGATAACCGGCCTGTTTTAGTATTTCAGGCAGTGCCAGAAAGTAGCTCTGCATATGGCTCATCTGTGCAGGTTTACGTGTGTCCGGGAGCAGCCCAGTCATAACGGCAAACTCTGCATCGGATGTTCTGCCATGGAGCGTGACATCGTAAATGTTTTCAAAATAGAGGCCACTTTCTTTTAACGCAGAAAAGAAGGGAGTTACCGCTGTTTTATCAACGGACAAATCGACCAAAAACTCTGCCCAGCTTTCCAGCTGAATGAACACCACGTTGCGTCCTTTGGCAATGCCAAATAGTGGTGTGGGTTGCAGGTTAATTTCGTACTGCTTGCTTAGATAAGCATCGATGCTACTTTTTCGCTCATCAGGAAGTGAATGGTGAAAAATATTACGGCCAATGGAACTGAGGATGTCATTCATGTGATAAACCATGATGCCGTGTCCCGCCACATAATGGGTAGGTGAGTATCGATTTACCCAGTCTGGGATGTCTTTCCCTTGTTGAATACTGCCTTGGCTGTTGGATGGCAAAAAAGCCGTAACAGTGACAAACGAGAGCAGGGCTAATGCAGCATATTGGCGTAAGGGTGTAGTGCCGGAGGTTGGCGCAAAGCTAAGCTCCAATGTTTTCTTTTGTTTGCGGGAATAGAACAGCAGGCTAATGCCCGCGAGGATCGGCGTTAGGGTGTCCAGAGATAAAAGCATGTAGATGCTTGAATGCACATCCAGCATTTGATGCATCGATTGCAGACTGTGGGTTGAGGGCAGAGACTGAAAATAGGCGAAGTAGGTTTTATCGATGGCGGATAGTAGCGTCATGGCAATGAGAGCTATGCCTAGCACCAAAAAGCGTTTTGCTGGTGGAATGGTGCGAAGTGATATCGCTAGCAGTGCTGGCCACGTCATACACCACATAACAGTCGTTGCGGATACGGGAACCCCCATTTGTAGCGCAACACGAAAATCCAGCCAGAAAATGATGAAAAACGTTAGAAAGTAGATAACGTTTTTTAACCGGCTGGGTGCGTGAGAGGTGGTTGAAATTACCTGATTCATATATTTAAAGAATCACTTAGGGAGTTTTCTAGTTTGTCGGCTTTCTCTGGATAGAGTTTAGGCGACCCAATATCGTACGGCCCGTTTGTATTCTTAAAGAACAAATGAAATCAATATGTTGGGTATGTGTACTAACGAGTATATTTAATGCCTTTTTGTGGCGATAAACATGTATCGTGGCTGCAAGAACGGGGAAAAGAGGCTTGCTGCTATTCCTAGGGATTGGTAAGGAATGCCTGTATTGGCGAACAACTTCTCTTGCTCTGCTGCTTCCGATTCACCCTGATTAACGATCAAGATTGATCCCCCAGGCTCTAATAGTCCCCAGGCTTTTAATAACAGTTCGGTTGGCTGAAAGAGGTGATCTGGTAGCCCCCAATTTTTGAAGGGAGTGGGAAGCACGAAGGGCAGTGTCCATGTGATTAAGCTGTATTGACCTCCTATATCTAGCAACGATCCGGATATGTATTTACAGCCGGGTATCTGATGGGCCATCCATTCACCGTGCGCGCGGCGCGTATGGCCGCTGATGTAGCGGGCGTTGGCGTCGATCTCGACTCCATGCCAAGGGATAGCACGAAAGCTAC
The DNA here is from genome assembly GCA_050301075.1 of Gammaproteobacteria bacterium. GTDB lineage: Bacteria > Pseudomonadota > Gammaproteobacteria > Tenderiales > Tenderiaceae > JBNKYV01. Next base: position 1,537 of record JBNKYV010000153.1, on the reverse strand, counting down.
TCAGCGCGGGTAGATGGCCAAAATTTCGGCAGCCGATATCTAAACCTGTGTGGGGCTCAGTTGTTAGAGACACGTGCTGATCCAGCAGGTCCAACACATAGAGATTTTCTCTGTACTCGCTTGCGCTACAGAGCTTGGGCCACGCGTCTATGGAATAGCGTGTCTTTAGTTCTTGATAGCGATAACGCTGTTTCTCATCAAAGTTCGCTAATAGTCTGCCCAGGTTAGGGATGCCGCGCTTGGATTTTAGGCTGGGTGTGAAGTGGCAGTAGCTTTTGCATTGCCAGACGAGGTTACGAATATGCTGCGATAAAGAGGGCATCTCTCCCCCTAAATTGATTGATATAACAACAGCATAGGAGCGTATGTTGAGGGAAATCAAGTTGGTAGGGGCTTTTTGAGATTGGTGGGTGCAAGTCTTAGTAAAAAGATGGGGATTTTGATAAAATACCGCGCCTTTCGGCAGGTCAGTGATCATTAACAAGGTGTGCTATGAAAAGTAATGCGATTGAATCAGCGTCTGAATTTAATAATGATGCGTGGAGTTCTGAGGCTCAGTTTTTCGAATACATGTCAGCCAACAATCCTGACATGCCTAAAATCGAGATCAAAGCGTTTGACGCGTCAATTCACCAATCCGGTGAGACACGCATTATTCCTTTGGATATGTCAGAAGGTCTGAAAACTGACTATCCGGCCACCACGCCAAACTTGATGGCTAACTTTCTGCGTATTTGCCCTAATGAAACGCTGAAAACAGAGGCTAAATGTACCTCTGAGATGTTTTATGTTATTCGTGGTAAAGGCGCCACCGAAACTGAGTGGGGCGTAACTAGCTGGAAAGAGGGTGATCTGTTTGTTATCCCAACTACTGATAATGCCATTCATACAGCACTGGAAGATTCAGCAATTTACTGGGTAACTGATTCGCCCGTATTGAAATATCTGGGCGTAGAGCCAAGTGAAAAGCAATTTTCGCCGGTATTGTTCACTCACGAGCAGATTCAGGAAAAACTGATGGCTGAGCGTAACGCGCCAGATGCCTTGTCACGTAATCGCATTGGTGTGTTGCTGGGTAACCCAGCGTGTCCGTTTACTAAAACACTGACTCATACACTATGGTCGCTCTATAACATCTTGCCCGCGGGTGCGACTCAGTTGCCACATCGCCACAACTCAGTGGCTATCGACTTTTGCGTATACGCGGGTGAAAACACTTACACGCTGATTGGTGAGAAGATTGATGAAAATGGCCATATTATCGATCCTGTTAAAGCGGACTGGAAATCAGGCTCTGTGTTTGTTACTCCTCCGGGTTGGTGGCACTCTCATCACAATGAGTCTGGTGAAGATGCTATCGTGTTGCCGATTCAGGACGCGGGGCTGGTGACATATATGCAAATTCTCGATATTCAGTTCGTGCGCGAGCAAAAGGTGCTGCAGCGCGCTGACTAATTATCTGCACGCTATCGATTTGCAAGAAGGGGCTTTATAGCCCCTTTTTTGTGCTCGAAACAAAGTTGTAGGTATATTAAAA
>JBNKYV010000152.1:0-3022 GCA_050301075.1 Gammaproteobacteria bacterium | reverse complement strand
GTTTTCGAACATGTAGACGATGCCGCCCTGGTAGAACTTGCTGGAGCTGGTGAGAAACGTTTGGCCGAACTGATTGTTCATAAAGGTATCGCCGTCGCGATCCAGAAAATCCATAGAGACCAGTGCGCTCAGCAGTGCGCTCAGGCAGCGGCGATCAGATTCAGTTTCTTTTGTCAGGGTGTCCAGATCTTTGGCCTGGCCATCCAGTAAATTAAATATGTCGAGACGGTTGGCCGCGTGTAGTACACAAGAATTCCAGTAGCCAGACGCTACCTGCATGACACGCATAGGGTCCATTCCCTCAGGCAGACCCCAGCTATCGCCCCCATTATTATTCTCTTCCCATGAGTCAGACATGACTAACCTCTTCGTAACGCTTATCTTAATTATAAAAATAGCCCCGCAATATGAAGGAATTGGCCCAATTTGTCCAGATTCGGGGCGGTTTGCCGATACAATAGGTCTAAACGAATCTCTTTTTATTCAAATAGTTGCCATCCCAAAATGGTGATGGTGGGTGTGAAGGAATGCAGGCACTTTTTCTAAAAAATGGCCAGTTGGAATACTCGGCAGATGCGGATGCTCCGAAACCGGGAGCAGAAGAGGTGTTGCTGCGCATCAGCCTGGCGGGTATCTGCGGAACAGACCGGGCCCTGCTCAGTGGTTATGCCGGTTTTGAAGGCATTCCCGGTCACGAATTTGTTGGTGTGGTCGAAGCCGCGGGTGATGACGTTCCTGATTTCTGGGTAGGGCGGCGTGTAGTCGCAGAGATCAACCTTTGGTGCGGTGAGTGTGACTACTGCAAGCAGGGAAAAAAGAGCCATTGTGTCCAGCGCAAGGTAATCGGCATTCGCAATCACAACGGTGCGTTTGCCCAATATCTGGTTGTGCACCACAAGCTGCTGCATGCGGTGCCGGATAACGTGAGTGACCGCCAAGCTGTATTTGCCGAGCCTTTGGCTGCTGCCTTTCGCGTCGTAGAGCAACTACAACCGTTGCGTTATGAACGAGTGTTGGTGGTGGGGGCTGGCACGTTGGGGCAGCTGATTGCCCGCGCACTTTGCACGCAGGGATGGTCGCCCTATGTTGTGGTGCGTCATGACAAGCAGAGTGAGCGGCTAGCTAACTCAGCGGTGCACTGTATTCGGGAGGACCAAGTCCAGGATAAATGCGCTGATGTGGTCATCGAGGCCAGTGGTCATCCATCCGGGTTGGCCTTGGCGCTTAAGGCTGTGCGCCCCACCGGAGCAATCGTGCTGAAGAGTACCTATATGCAGCCGCAGACTCTGGATCTATCGCAGCTGGTGGTGAATGAGGTTCAGCTGATCGGTTCACGCTGTGGGCCATTCGATATGGCCTTGCAAGTACTGAAAGACCGTACGGTAGATGTGGAGCCGTTGATCGAAAATGTCTTTCCTTTATCGTTTTACCAAGAAGCCTTTAAGGCGGCTGGTCGCAGAGGTGCGATGAAGGTGTTGTTCCAGCCTTAAAACTGTCTGTTATCCTGTACAAATTCGATGAAGATGTCGTCCGGGTCGCGGATAAAAAAGTAGTCGATGCCGGTGCGCCCACGGGTGATCTGAATGTTTTCAGCGATGCCCATTTCTTCAAGCCTCTCTTTTGCTTCCCTGATGTTCGCACAGCGCAGGCCAAAGTGTTTGGTGCCGATGCGTTTAAGGTCTGATTCAAGCTGTTGCGTGCTTTGAGGTGCCTGCTGAGGATCGCGATAGCAAAACAGCTCCAACAGCATGTCGCCCTTTTTTAGATGTGCGATCTGTAAAGAATCATCTTCGGCCTGCCAATGCATGACAGGTGCAAACTCCAGTTGCTGATAAAACGTGATGGAGCGTCTCAGATCAGCGACGCTTAGGGCAATGTGATGAAAATTGAACATGGATACTATAATAATTGGTTAGGGATAACACTCTAGGAATTTGTGCAAGCTGCCGATAGTGGTGTTAGATCAACTATTTGCATTGATTCCAGAAAAGCAGTACACGAATTACCAGTTAGCATGCGTAGAAAAACAGGGAGAAACACCATGATATCACTCAGAGGTGTCGTTGCAGTTTTAATCGGAATAGCAGTTGTAGGCAACGCCGCTGCGGAAGAGCGCGTAAATGCCAAAACAGTGCTGAAGCAGTGTTATTACAAAAACGCCGGTAAGGACCAGCGTTCCAATATGACCATCACCATCAAAGATGTGGGCGGTAAACCCCAGGTGAGTAAATATCGCCGTTTGTGGAAAAACTACGAAGGGGTTGAAGACAAGATTGATAAGGTCGTGCTTTTTACCACCTTCCCGCCTCATCAAAAAGATCTCTCTTTCATGCGCTGGGGATACAGCGCCGAGAGTGGCAAGGCTCCGGATATGTGGGTTTATCTACCTGAGATGAGAAAGATTCGTCGTCTTTCGCAACGTGACCCCGCAGATAAAGCGTGGGTGATTAAAGACGAAGATCTGCGCCTGCGCGAGATGATTGAAGACAAACATCTCTACAAGGGCATGAAGAAAGTCGGTGATGATGAATACTATGTTGTGGAATTCATTCCCGAGTCTGATCCGGTCTACAGCAAGCGTGTCGCCTGGTTTAAAAAAGGCGAAAGCTGGGATGACTGCGTGCTGCGTCAGATGGAGTTCTTTGATAAAAACGAACAAGAGAAGGTCAAGCAGCAACATATCGAATGGGTGAAAATGGGCGACGCCTGGGCATGGAAACGCGTTTCTATCGAAAGCCGCTTTGGCGATGCCTACATCCACTACGATATGGATGATATCGAGGTAAACGTTGGTCTGGATGATGACATCTTCAGCCGCCACACCATGAAACGTGGTTATCGCGATTAAGTTGGCGCATAAAGTTGTGGTATAAAAAAGCCCTGGTTTAGGGCGTGTTGATGCTACATTTTAATCACTGCTGGAGACACATTTTTTTCTAACGAGGCAGAAGGAGCGTGGTTTGGTTGCTCTAAATAAGCGACTAATAACGACGTTAGAGAAAAATGTGTCCCAGCCCTTCGG
>JBNKYV010000151.1:0-6622 GCA_050301075.1 Gammaproteobacteria bacterium | reverse complement strand
CGACTTCATCCCCAAAAACGCCGTCGCCCCAACCAGCACCAAAATCACTGCTACAGCCATTCCCGGGCGTTTCATTGCGACACCACTTTTTTCGAGCAGCGGAATGGGCAGCACTGCCGCACCCCTGGCGTCCGCTTTTTTAAAGAGTCTGCGGCGCACCCGATCGGTCACCACATACAACGCAGGCAACATTGTCACCGACGCAATCAGCGTGAGCAAAATCCCACTGGCCAGCACAACCCCAAGTTCAATAAACGCGTCAAGGCCGGTGAAGAACCGGTGGATATCAGTCTGATTCCATTGGATGACGAAGCCAGCTTCCGCCTGCTTAAAGCCTGTGAAACCACTGCGGTATTCCAGTTGGAGTCGCGTGGTATGAAAGATCTTATCAAGCGCCTGCAACCGGATAACTTCGAAGATATCATCGCTCTGGTAGCACTGTTCCGTCCCGGCCCGCTGGAGTCGGGCATGGTGGATGACTTTATCAATCGTAAGCACGGCCGTGCAGCGGTTGAGTATCCTTTCCCTGAAACCGAAGAGATTCTTGCACCTACCTACGGGGTAATCGTTTACCAGGAACAGGTAATGCAAATCTCCCAGGTCATCGGCGGCTACTCACTTGGTGGCGCAGACTTGCTGCGTCGTGCCATGGGTAAGAAAAAGCCGGAAGAGATGGCCAAACAGCGCCTGATCTTTATGGAGGGTGCCGAGAAGGGCGGTTTCGATACCGAAAAGGCCGGGGCGCTTTTCGACTTGATGGAAAAGTTTGCCGGTTACGGTTTTAACAAATCTCACTCCGCGGCTTACGCCCTGGTTTCTTATCAAACCATGTGGCTCAAGGCTCACTATCCAGCGGCTTTTATGGCAGCGGTACTCTCTGCAGATATGGATAACACCGACAAGGTGGTGACCCTCATCGAAGAGGTGCGCACCATGAAACTTGCGTTGTTACCGCCGGATGTAAACTCCTGCATGCCCAAGTTTACTGTGGATGACGATGGGCAGATTCTCTACGGTCTGGGCGCGATCAAAGGTGTAGGTGTTGCTGCACTTGAGTTGGTAGTGGAAGAGCGGGAGAAGAACGGTAAGTTCAAAGACATCTTCGACTTCTGTAAGCGGGTAGATCTGCGTAAGGTGAATCGCCGCCTGCTAGAGGCGATGATACGCGCGGGTGTGCTGGATAAACTCGGGCCAAACCGCGCCACACTCATGGCGTCGCTCACAGAAGCGATCCAGATGGCGGAGCAATATAAAAAGAATCAAAACGCCGGTTTTGCCGATATGTTTGGCTTTGATGCGCCGGCGGAGGAAGAGTCCAACTCTGAATATAAGATAGAAAAAGAGTGGCCAGATAAAATTCGCCTGCAAGGCGAGAAAGAAACACTGGGCCTCTATCTTACAGGTCACCCCATTGATCGCTACGATGCAGAGATCAATCGCTTTGTCTCCAGTCGGTTGGCCAACCTGAATCCTGAGAAGAAGCAGACGGTCACTATCGCTGGGCTGGTGGTCGCGGTACGCACCATGAATACCAAGCGTGGTGACAAAATCGCCTTCGTTACGCTGGACGATCGAACCGGCCGTGTGGAAGTCGGGGTGTTTACCGAGAACTACCAAAAGTACCGCGACCAGCTGGTGAAAGATACGGTGCTGGTAGTGGAGGGTATTGCCGGTATTGATGAGTATTCAGGCAACTTCCGTTTCAGTGCTGATCATATCTTTGATATCGATCAGGCACGTGAGCGTTTTGCCAAACGTGTAGAGATTAAAATTGATCATGCCTCGGCGAGTAATGGCTTTGTCGATTCTCTAAAAGGGGTACTGGAGCCTTTTAATGAAGGTCTATGCCCCGTCTGGCTGGATTACCAAACCCCATCAGCACGCGGCAAAATTGCCTTGGGTCAGAATTGGCGCGTAAAACCGTCAGATGAACTGCTGCATCGTTTGTACGATCTGGCGGGCAAAGAGCGGGTAGAGATGGTCTACGATCGCTAATGATTTCGACAAATAGATAGAAAAACAGTCGGAATAGGGGAGTATTCGTATCGAAAAAAGGCGCAAAACAGCCATTTCCCCTTTCGGCACAAACGGTTAAAATAGCCGGCTGTAGATGAATAATGTGAATGGATGACATGCGTTTTCTAGACTTTGAACAACCAATTGCCGAACTGGAAGCCAAAATTGAAGAGCTTCGCCATGTAAGTGCGGATGCCGATCTGAATATCTCCGAAGAGATTGAGCGCCTGGAAGCGAAGAGCAAAACGCTGACTCAGCAAATCTTCTCTAACCTGAATGCTTGGCAGATCTCCCAGTTGGCGCGTCATCCGCAGCGCCCTTATGCGCTGGACTATATCGAAAATATCTTCACCGATTTTGAAGAGCTGCACGGTGATCGTGCCTATGCCGACGATGCTGCTATCGTTGGCGGTGTTGCCCGTTTGGATGGCCAGCCAGTAATGGTCATTGGTCAGCAAAAAGGTCGTGACACTAAAGAGAAAGTAAAACGTAACTTTGGCATGCCTCGCCCAGAAGGCTATCGTAAAGCCAAGCGTTTGATGGAAATGGCGGAGCGTTTCAAACTGCCTATCCTGACTTTTATTGATACTCCCGGTGCATACCCAGGTATCGGTGCTGAAGAGCGTGGCCAGAGCGAAGCGATCGCGCGCAACCTGTTTGTCATGTCTGACCTGAAAACACCAATTATCTGTACTGTGATCGGTGAAGGTGGTTCTGGTGGTGCATTGGCAATCGGTGTTGGCGACTGCATTATGATGCTTGAGTACTCCACTTACTCGGTTATCTCTCCAGAAGGTTGTGCATCAATTCTGTGGAAGAGCGCAGAGAAAGCCTCAGAAGCAGCTGAAGCATTAGGTTTGACCTCTGAGCGCCTGAAAGAACTTGGCCTGATCGACCGCATCGTTGACGAGCCACACGGTGGTGCGCATCGTGATCCAGCTGTGATGGGATTCAATCTTAAACATGCATTGCAGGAAGAGCTGGCACGTTTGAAATCAATGGATATGAACTCTCTGTTGGAAGCTCGTTATCAGCGTTTGATGAGCAACGGCCGTTACGCCGAAAAGAACTAGTTCGGTTCCACTTCTTGAATGGCGAATAACCGTAAAACCGTAGCAAAAGGTTTTACCCCGCAAGCGCTATTTCAAACACTCGACTTTCTACCCAAAGGGGCAACCCTTTGGGTGGGCTATAGCGGTGGTTGTGATTCTCATGTGTTACTTCACGCACTCGCTGCCATCAACGATCAACTCTCCATTCAATTAAACGCCATTTACGTTAATCATGGCTTAAGTACCAATGCAGTAGCGTGGGGTGATCACTGCCAGAAAGTCTGTGATCAATTGGGGGTGCCGCTGACGTTGTTAAGTGTCGATGCCAAAGCCAAGTCAGGCCAAAGCCCGGAAGAGTCTGCACGTTACGCGCGTTATCATGTGATTAGAGAATTGCTAAATTCTGGCGACTATCTCTGTACAGCGCATCACCAGGATGATCAAGCGGAAACTCTACTATTACAGCTTCTTCGCGGCGCAGGCCCAAAAGGTTTGGCTGCAATGCCACATCAATCGGCATTAGGTAACGCAATACAAATTCGCCCACTGTTGGGATATACGCGCCAACAACTGCAATCTTATGGTGAACAACATAATTTGAAGTGGATCGATGACGAGAGCAATCTCGATACACGCTTCGACAGAAACTTTCTCCGTCATGAGCTTATGCCCTTGCTAAAGCAACGCTGGCCCTCAGCCGCACGCACGCTATCACGTAGTGCCAGTCACAACGCCGAAGCTGCAGAATTACTCGATGAGTTGGCACAACAAGACTACCAGCTTGTGAAAGGTACTAGTCACGATACCTTATCTGTTGAAGCGTTATCAGTATTAAGCGAAAAGCGTTTAAAAAACGTACTGCGTTATTGGATCGGGCTGAACCATTTGCCATTGCCATCAGATGTAAAACTCAAGCATGTAATTCTGGATGTTTTGCCGGCAGCGCAAGATAAAGTGCCGTGCGTAACGTGGAAGGGCGCAGAAGTCAGGCGTTACGATGGTTTGCTCTATGTAATGCCGCCACTGCCTGAGTTGGACACGGGGGCGGTTATTCCGTGGGGCGATCAAGAGTCAGAACTTGTGTTGCCCGATGGTCGCCTGTTGGTGTTAGATCAGCCAACTGTGCAGCGATTACCTCAAGGAAAAGTTACCATCCGTTTTCGCCAAGGCGGAGAAAGTTTTATTCCGCATGGTAGTAAACAGCATAAAAGTTTAAAACACTATTTTCAGGAAAAACGTATACCACCGTGGATGCGTGACCATGTGCCACTACTATATGTGGATGGTGTTTTGTTGAAAGTGTTGGTTGGTGAGGCTAAATAATTAATTAGGTCTATAGCGTTGAAGGAAGGAAGAGGATGGGGGATTCCTTGAAGTTAGTTCTTAACTCAATTGGGTTGGGGGCTTTGCTTTTGTCTAGTACTGCTTCTGCTGTCATCGATGCGACCCAAATGGATCAATGGAGCGTTAGCTCTGGAACTATTGGTGCGACTTGCGAGTCAAGTTGGACTTGTGGGGATGCGCTTGTTGATGCTGGCTTTTTTCAAAGAATGATTACTGATGAAGATCCCTCGTTTTTTCAAACGATAATTACCGAAGATCCATCTAATCCCCCGCTCTCTGGTGAAAGTTTATTTTCAGGTGTTTTGCGCGCTTCGGGGAACGAAGCCGGTGTCTCTGGAATTATTGTAAATATCTACGGCCAAAGTGGTGGGTTGCTTGCTTCTGCGGTTACGGATGAATTTGGGCATTACGAAGTTAACGCTGTTTTTGATGGTTCGGTATACATTGAGTACGCGTTGAGCGAGAACTATTTAGGCTACGTGTATGGTGGGGAGTGGTGCGCTCCAGATTCTGTGTGTGATGTATTTACAGGCGAAAAGGTTACACCTGTACAACAGTCAGATGGCACATTCTCATTTTACAAAAACTCAGTTCTACACAATGGTGCTGTCATTCAAGGAAAAGTAACGGCATCAGGTTCTGGAAGTGAACTCAGTGGCATAAAGGTTGTTGTAACGAATGATCGCGGAGATATTGTGTGGAGAACTTACACATACAATGGCGGCGGTTACAGTGCTGTTGTGCCTGAATCCGGTAACTATTATGTCGTAGCGTATGGTCGTTATGGATACGCTGGAAAAGTATATGGGGGGGAGAGCTGTATGTCCCCTTGTGATTTACCTGGTTCGGCAGTTAAGACGGTTTTTCGGAAAACCACTCTAGGGATCGATATGGCACTGGATCTTGCTGGAGCTATTCAAGGGCATGTTTACTATGGTGACAGCGGTGATGTCATTGGTGAACAAGGGGTAAATCTCCATTTATTAAATGGTGAGATTATTCAAAGAACAACAACGTCTGAGGATGGACGGTTTGTTTTTGAAAATCTGGTTGAAGGCGAGTATTACATTAGCTCTGACTCAAGTGGTGAGTATATGGCTCAGTTTTACGAAGGTAATTCATGTTCTGATGCTTCTTCTTGTGAACAAGGGCGAGGATCAACTGTTAACGTTTACCAGGGAGAGACAACGAATGGCGTAGATGTTTTCCTGGCCAGAGGTCTTTCCGTTGATGCTGAAGTAAAACCTAATGGCGGTGGTGGAATAACGGGGGGATTGATGTTGGTCGCTATGTTGCTTCTTGGGTGGAGGCGCTATTTTGCATTGATCTCACGTTGGAGAAAGTGTTAGGTAAATTTCGGTTTTAGTGTTTCTGTTATAGCAAATTAATGGTGTGCGGCGCGTTATTAATCAACTGAACGATGTGGCCAAGCCCCACTTTGAAGCCACTCATCAAATTCCTCAACGGTAAGCGGTTTGCTTATGTAATACCCCTGAGCTGTCTCACACCCTAGGCCTTTTAGGTATTCGTACGCTTCGCTATCTTCAATCCCTTCCGCAACAACGCTATAACCTAGGTTGTGGGCTAAGTTAATAATACTTTTCACGATCAAGCGATCATTTTCGTTGATCAGCATGTCCATAACAAACGCTTTGTCTATTTTTAGTTCGTTGGTAGGGAGTCGTTTTAGATAGACAAGTGATGAGTGGCCGGTGCCAAAGTCGTCGATTGACAGGGTTATATTCATGTCCGCTAGCGTGCGCAATGTGTTTAGGGCTAACTCAGGGTCGGCCATGATGGTGCTTTCTGTTACTTCAATTTTTAAATGTTCGGCGCTGACTCTGTTTTCAATCAAAATCTGGCGAATGTCTGTTGCTAAGTGCAGGTCGTGCAAGATGTTGGCTGATAGGTTTACCGCAACGTCGATAGCCATTCCCGCCTCGCGCCATTTTCTACATTGAATCAGCGCTTGTTCAATGGTGAATAGACTAAATTCGATAACAAAGTCGCTACGTTCAATAAAACCGATAAATTCATCTGGTGATATCAAACCATAATCTGGGTGATGCCAGCGTACGAGTGATTCAACGCTGGTGACAGTGCCGCTTTGCATGTCCACTTTTGGCTGGTAGTACATGGTGAGTTGCTGGTTTTTGATGGCGCTGCGCATATCTGCCATGAGAGATAAACGACGTACGTTGTGTGGGTCA